>CALMNP010000438.1 GCA_937868875.1 uncultured Bacillota bacterium
TCGTCCGGGCCGGATTCGTCAAAAGAGACCAACCCGGAACGGCCCTTGCCGGCATGGGATCCGGATCCGGAGGCCGGCAGGGCACCGGGGCCCGTAGACCGTACGCCCGCCTCCTTCAGGACCAGGTCGTAGACGCTCAGCCTGAACTCGTGGCTGGCGGTCTGCGTCAGTCCGAAGATGATGCCCTTGCGCTTCAGCGTCTTGTTGAGGAAGGTGACCAGGCGGTGTGGTGCCTCGAGCGACGAGAACGAATACTCGCCCAGCAGGGGCAGGCGCTCATGAATGGGCTGGTGTCGGTACATGCGGCCTCCTTTAGGCAGGACAAGGGTCCGGGGATCCCCGGACCCTGTGGCGCGATGGACTTGGTTCCGGCCGGTGATGGAATGGTGCGTCAGGAGCCCACGGCGCGCCGCTGGTCAGCGGCGGGCGCCCCGGACTGGTAGAGAGCCAGAAGGCGTTCCAGCATGTCAATGACCTGCTGCGTGTCGCCCTCGCCCGTATAGATGATGGGTTGGCACTGAAGCTTGTTCATGAAGGTGTCCAGCTCGCGGGTCCCGTCCACGACGCCGTTCAGGGCCTTCTCAACCTCGCGGACGAAAGTGGTGTAGTAACCCTGGGCGGCGTAGCGATCGACCAGCAGGTCCCGTTCATCTTCCGTCATGGCCAGGAGCCGCTTCAGGTACTCGGCGCTCTCGCGGACTTCCTTCAACTGTTCCTGCAGGAACCCGGCGGCCAGGAAGTTGGTACCCAGGCTGATCCCTCCCCTTCGGGTCTGGCAAGCAATTCGACCCGACGGGAGGGAACTCCTTCAGTTTATGGAAGTCCATGCCGAAACGCCGCGAATGGCGACGATGGACGCAGCAGGCCCTCGCATCCGAGCCGACCAAGGCACGTCGCAGAGGAAAAATTGCAGCCAAAGCAGGGGGCTTCGAGGGCGCCCGGCCAGATGATGCTAACATAACGAACTTCGTTTCGACAAACACTAGACTTGAACCAACGAGTCAAGGAGGTGATTTACGTGGCCCAGTGGGTCGAAGGAAAAGTGCTCCCCAGGGAGACGCTGGACCAGTTCAAGTACGAAGTAGCTTCTGAACTCGGCATCCCTCTTTCCCAGGGGTATAACGGCGATTTGCGCACCCATGACGCGGGTCGCATCGGCGGCCGCATCGGCGGTCGGATCGTCCGGGTCATGATTCGCATGGCTCAGGAACAGCTTGCCAACGGGGGATCTCTTCAATAGCTCCGGATCCCCCTACATATCAGTTTGACTTGACGTGGGTTCCTTCATACGGCGCGAAGCACCTAAGCGGTGCTTCGCGCTTGCGTTTGGATCGCCCGGTTATAGGCGACCAGAGCCTCCTCGCCGCGCCCCAGCGCCTCCAGGCACCTGCCGACTCCCCAGAGAAAATCAGGGTCACCCGGCCAGCGACGGTGAAGATAACTATAGAACGCCATGGCCCGCCGCGGCTGGGCCGCGGTCAGCAGTGTCTCTGCCTTGGCGCGCAGGAGCAGGGGGTCCCCGGCATGGCGGCGCAGGGCGCTATGGATAGCGCTCAAGGCCTTGGCGGGGTCGTGCAGGGCCGACAGGCTTCGAGCCAGACTACAGGCTGCAGCGACCTCGTCCGCTCCAGCTTGCAGGGCCCTGTCCAGATAGTCCAGGGCCTCCGCATGCCGGTCCAATTGCTGCAGGCAGGAGGCCAGGTTGAGAAGAAGCTCGGGGTCAGCCGGTTCCAGGGCGACGGCCCGGAGGTAATAGGGAAGGGCGTCCTCAAAGTGTCCCTGGCCGGCCAGGCAGGCCCCCAGGTTGTTGAGCAGCGAAGGGTCCTGCGGGTGATGGAGCAGGCCGCGCTTGAGCCCGGATGCGGCCTCGCGGAAGCGCCCCAGTCGGGCCAGGACAATGGCCCGCTGCAACGACAGGGTTTCTGAGCCTTCGCCAAATTCCACCGCCCGCTCCAGACAGGCCAGAGCTTCATCAAGCCGGCCGGCCCCGGCCTCTGCCAGACCCAGGTCCCACCACCACCCTGGGGAGCGTGGCCGGCGGCTCACCGCCTGGGTGAGCCAGTTCACGGCATCGGCCGGCCGTTCCGCAGCCAGCAGCAGTTTTCCCATGGCTGCCTGGGCCCGCGCCCACTCCGGCCGGGCCTGCAGAGCACGGTGGTACGAGGCCTCCGCTTCGCCGAAGCGTCTCAGACGCCGCTGGGCATCGCCCAGCAAGAGCCAGTACAGCCCATCCCGCGGCTGCATGGCGGCTGCTGCCGCCAGTTCCTCCACCGCCTTCTCCCACTCACCCATCAAGGCGCGCCAGACGCCGCGACCGCCGCGCAGACCCGCGGCCAGCCGGCGGCTCCATGCCAGGTCCATCTTCACACCCCCGCTGTTACGCCAGGAGGTTCGCGGCCCTTACAGGAAATTCCTGCCAGGGCGGGGCCGCTGGACCGGGAGGCCTCAGGAGGCGGCGAAAAGCTGCTGCACCGTGACGAAGCGGTAACCCTTCTGCTCCAGGGTGGTCAGGACCTCGTCCAGAACCTCGGGCACCGTCGGGTCGGTATCGTGCAGAAGCAGGACCGCCCCGTCAAAAGCGCCGTCGAGCAGGCGCTGCTTCAATTGGTCGGCAGGAAGACGAGTCTGGCCGATGTTGCTCCACATCACCAGGCGTTCCCCGGCCCGCGATACGGCCTGCGTCACGGACTCATTGAACGCCCCCTGAGGTGGCCGGAAGAAAGCGGGGCTTCGCCCGGTCAGGGACTTGATGGCCTCGGCGCCGCGCTGAATGTTGGAGACGGCCGCCATCTCGCCCCCCTTCGTCAGGTCCAGGTGCTGGTAGCCGTGGTTTTCCACGGCGTGGCCCGCCTCCACCAGACGCTTGACCAGGTCTGCGTTCTGCTCCGCCTTCTCGCCGATAAGAAAGAACGTGGCCACGGCCTTGTGGCGGGCCAGTATGTCGAGGACCCGGGGGGTCGTGGCCGGGTCTGGGCCGTCGTCAAAGGTCAGGGCCAGACGGTGAGTCGCCTGGTAGACCACGGGCCTGGTGGCGGTGGACTGGTCGGGCGCCTGTGCCGGCGCCGCCGGGGTGGAAGGCTCCGCCGAGGGGCTGTCCGGCGCCTTGCCCGGGATGATCAGCTTCTGGCCTGCGTACACCCGGTCCGGGTTCTTGACACCGTTCCTGTCCATAAGGGCGCGCAGGGTGACGTGATAACGTTCGGCGATGACCGACAGGGCATCGCCTGGTTTGACGGTGTAGGTCTGGGGCTTGCCTGACGTCGTTGCCGGGGTGGACTTGCTGTTCACGGCGAGGGCCAGGGCGGCAACGGTGGCCGGGCCGGCCAGCCCGTCAGCCGTCAGGTGATGGTCCTGCTGAAAGGACTTGAGCGCCTTCAGGGTCCCGCTGCCGAAGTACCCGGTGGTGCCCCCGGTGGGGTAGCCGGCCTGGGCGAGTTGGCCCTGGAGCTGTTTGACGTCGTCACCCCGGTCACCCTGTTTCAGCACGCGGCCGGCGGCCAGGCCCGGTGATGACGCTGCAGCGGCCATAGCCAATGCCAGCAGCACGGCGACCAGGCCCACGGCCAGCAGGCGCCTCAAAGTCGTTTGCATCATGCCTCGTTCCTCCCGGCGATCGGTGATGCCCTTAGCCTATCCCCCCGGCGGGCACTTTATGTAGCCGCCCCGACACGGCAGGGGGTCGGCCTCACGGGGGAAATCCGGAGAGACAGAAGGACCCGCCCCTGGGGGCAGGTCCTGAATGCCGGCGAGGGTTCACCCGGGCCGCCTGGGCCAGGGGAGCCGGTCGTGTCGGATTAAAGGTTGACGCCGAGCATGCCGGACAGGGCGCCTACGGCGGCCGCCAGCAGGCCCTGGTAGACGATGGCTCCGAAGGATGGCGCGTGCGGGAAGGCGATCAGCTGAAAGATGAGGGCCATCGCCACCCAGGCCACGGCGGCCAGGGTGCCGTGCAGCCATCCCCAGGACCGGGCCCGAATGCCGGCGACCATGCCGGCGACGCCGTAGGCCAGAACCTGAACGACCGTCAGGGCCAGCGGTTCCCAGGGGGATCCGGCCAGCTTGGCGCCGGCGGACAAGGACAGAACGACCGCCCCCAGCAGCACCGTCACCAGCGCCCCAACCAGGCCGGACATCACGGCCCGGCCGCTGAACGTCACCTCGGCCTCCGGCTGGCGCGAACGCATCCCGGGTTTGGCCATCCCGCTCCCTCCCCGTTTGCTTCCCTGGGGTATGGCTATGCGGGACGGGCCACGCCTATGCCGGGGCGCCTAGTGCTCGCGCAGCCGCGGGTTGAGGGAGCGCAGCCAGGGCGTTACGGACCGGCCCCAGCCGTAGAGGAGCAGCAAGTAGGGGCCGGACAGCGTGTACAGCACCATCGGCAGGGCGATGAGGCTGCGCGGGTCGGCCCGGACCAGCAGCACAACCGCCAGCAGCGGCAGGAGGTAGGGCGTCAGCCTGGGGTGAGAGCGATTGAGCTTCTTGAAGTCCGGGTACGGCAGGGTGCTGATCATCAGGTAGCTGACCAGCAGCATGAGTATCGGCAGGGCCAATGTGTGCAGCCCCTCGCCGTAGAGCACCAGAGCCGCCATCAGGCCGCCCCCGGCGGTGATGGGCAGGCCGGTGAAGTGGCCGGAGACGCGGAGGATATTGAAGCGGGCCAGCCGGAGGGCGCCGCTGACGGCAAATAGGGCCGTCACGGCCAGGCCATAGGTGCCCCAGCGGTGGAGATCGAGCTGATACATCATGAGCGCAGGGGCCACCCCGAATGAGACCACGTCGGCCAGAGAGTCCATCTGGCGCCCGAACTCGCCTTCAGCTCGCAGCAAGCGGGCGATGCGGCCGTCGAAACCGTCGAAGACCACGGCCAGGATGATCATCCAGGCGGCGGAGACGGGCTGCCCGCGCAGCACGAAGATCAGGGCCAGAACCCCCGAGGTCAGGTTGCCCACGGTGAACAGATGCGGCACGACACTCAGGCCCTTGCGCCCTCGCTGACGGAGAACCTTCAGGCCCAACACGCGCCGGTTGATTTTCCACTTCACGACGGCAGCCTCCCGATGACGCTCAGTCCCCCGCGGACCGTCTCGCCGGGGCGAACGGTCACAAGGACATCCGGGGGCAGATAGACCTGGGTGCAGGATCCGAACTTGATCAGTCCGAAGCGCTCGCCGGTCCGGAGCGTATCTCCGACTTTGGACCAGCAGACGATTCGGCGCGCCACCAGCCCGGCGACCTGCACCACCAGGACCCGCCGCCCGCCTTCGGACTCCAGGCCCAGGTAGTTGCGTTCGTTGATCTCACTGGCCTTTTCAGCGTACGCCACCAGGTACTTGCCGGGAACGTACTCCTGATAGGCAACGCGACCGGCGATCGGGGCCCGGTTCAGGTGGACATCAAAAATGCTGAGGAAGATGGTGACCACCGTGGCCTCGCCACCGAGGAAGCGCGGTTCGTACACCCGCACCACGCTCATGACGCGGCCGTCGGCGGGAGAGACGACCACCTCACCCGAGGGAATGGCCCGCTCCGGGTTGCGGAAGAAAAAAGCCACAAAGGCCGTCAGAGCCAGGACGAACAGGCCCAGCCACAGGTTCCACCAGAAGGCCAGGAGAGTGATGAGTGCGAGTACCAGGACGTATGGGACGCCCTCACGGACAATGGGCGATCGCTGCAACTTGATTCGCTCCTACCCCACCAGGTTGGGCTTTGGGCTTGGATGACCCTACTAGATTCGACAGGGTTCAGCGCTTTCCTCCCATGGTGAAGGTTCCCAGGTTCCACCGCTCCACCTCGGGGATGAAGCTGTGATGCGTCAAATCCAGGTAGAGGGGCGTGACGGAGATGAGGTTCTGCTGCACGGCCTTGACGTCGGAGTCCGGGTCGTTGTGCAGTTCGGCCAGGTCGCCGGCCAGCCAGTAGTAGACGCGGCCCCGGGGGTCGACGCGGCGGTCGTACTGGTTGTTGTAGAGACGGACGCCCAGCTTGGTCATGGCCACACCGGCGAGGTGCTTGCGCTCCACGGCCGGAACGTTCACGTTCAGCAGGCTCTTGGGCGGCAGCCCATGCTCCAGGACCTTGACGGCCAGGAACCGGGAGAAGGCTGCTGCCACCGAATAGTCCGGGTTGTCGTGGGCCATCAGAGAGATGGCGATAGCCGGCACGTCGGAAAAGGTCGCCTCGATGGCGGCGGACACGGTGCCGGAGTAGAAGACGTCCGTGCCCAGGTTGGGGCCGCGGTTGATGCCGGAGATGAGCAGGTCCGGTTTGGCGGGAACCAGGGAGTCCAGGGCCAGCTTGACGCAGTCCGCCGGCGTGCCGCTGACGCGCCAGACCGTCCCGGTGACGCCTGGCAGCTCGATTTCGTCCACGTGCAGGGGGCGGAAGACGGTGATGGCGTGGCCGCTGGCGCTGCGCTCGCGGTCGGGAGCCGCCACGAAGAGTTCGATGTCGGGGACTTCGGACAGGGCCTGGGCCAGGGCGAGGATCCCCTCGGCGTAAACCCCGTCGTCGTTGCTGAGCAGAACGCGCACGGCAATGCCTCCTTCAAGTGGTTGGCCGGTCCCGGGCGGGCCCGGCCTTCCCAGTACGGCGGCCCCAGGGCGGGCCTAGACGGCCCGGGCCGCGGCCGCATCGTCCAGGAACTGCCGCAGGCGACGCACCACCTGGTCCAGGGGGCCGTTCATCATGGCCGGTCCCGGCAGCGACTGCAGGAAGCGCGCGGCGTAGCGGGCCTGCCCCGAGCCGAGGCGGCCGTCGAAGATCACCACCACGCCCCGGTCCTGGCTGGTTCGGACCAGGCGGCCGAAGCCCTGCTTGAAGCGCATCACCGCCTGGGGCAGCGAGAGGTGCTCAAAAGCCGAGAGGCCGCGCCGCTCCAGGTCCTCCAGGCGGGCTTCGGTGACCGGCTCACCGGGCGGGGCGAAGGGCAGGCGGACCATGACCACGCAGGAGAGCGCCTCGCCGGGCACGTCCACCCCTTCCCAGAAGCTCGAGGCGCCGAAGAGCACGGACCGCGGGTTGGCCAGAAAGGACCCCAGCACCTGGCCCCGGCTGCCGTCGAGCCCCTGGCCGAGAAGGGTCATGCCCTCCGCCTCCAGGGCCGGCCGGAGACGCTGGTAGACCTGGCGCAGCATGCGATGCGAGGTGAACAGCACCAGGGTCTGCCCCCCGGTCGCCAGGAGCACCTGTTGGAGGCCCTCCTCCACCGCCTTGGCCCAGACCGCCTCGCCGTCCCTCGGCGTGGGCAGCCCCTGGGGGAGGCACAGCAGCACCTGCTGGTCGTAGTGGAAGGGCGAGGGCACGGCCAACTGCGCCACCTTGCCCGTCGGATACTCGGTCAGGCCCAGGCGCTCCCGCAGGTGGTCGAAGCGGCCCGCCACGGTGAGCGTGGCCGAGGTCATGATCACCGACGAGAGCTGGTCGAACATCTTGCTCTGGAGTTCTGCGCCCACGTGAATGGGAGCGGCATGCATGACCACCGTGCGCCCCACGTCCAGCCAGTGCACGTAGCCCTCGCCGTGGCCGCAGAGAACGAAGTCGATATCCGTGGCATACTGGTAGCTTGCCGCCGCATACCGATCCAATTCCAGCAGGAGACCCTCCAGCCGGCCCGAGGGCACGGGCGACTCGGCCAGGTGGGCGCTCAGGTCGCCCAGCTTGCGGCCGAGCTGACGCAGGCGCGATACCAGGTTGGCCCGGGCCACCTCGACGGGACGGTAGCCCTCGGATTCCCGCACCTCCTCGCGAAGGCGCAGGGTGCGATTGCCCTCCTCGTCGTCGGCGCGCGAGAGGCGGCCCGCCAGCACGGCCAGGGCGGCGAAGAGGTCGTCCGACCCGTGGCGCGCATCCCGGGCCAGGTCGCCGATGTCCGAGAGCCATTCTCGGACCTCGGCCCCGTCGCTGCCGTCCAGGCGCAGGGAACGCTTGAGCTGTGTGAGGAAGCCGACACGGCCGCCGCCGCGCCCCCGCCCGGTGGCGGCCAGCCCGTTCAGCAGCCGCTGCACACCGTACTGGGTGACCTCCAGGCCCAACTGCTTGGTGGCCGTGTCCTCCAGGTGGTGGGCCTCGTCCAGCACCAGCCGGCTGTAGTCCGGCAGCAGTTGCCTCCCCAGCTCCAGGTCGGCCAGGACCAGGGCGTGGTTGGCCACCAGGATGTCGGCCTCCTCCGCCTCGCGCCGGTTGCGGTAGTAAAAGCAGTGCCGGGCGTGGAAGGGGCACTTGGGACCAAGGCAGGTCTCGGTCTCGCTGGCCACCCGCGACCAGAACTCCTCCTCCTCGCCGAACAGGCCCAACTCGGCCTTGTCGCCGGTCTCCGTCTGCTGCACCCAGCTCACCAGACGGGCCTGGAACAGCAGCTCCTCCGGCGACAGGGTCTCGGAATCGTGCTCCACCAGCTCCCGGTGCTTGCGCAGGCACAGGTAATTGCTGCGGCCCTTCACCAGGGCGGCCTGAAAGTCCAGCCCCAGGGCGTCGCGAAGCAGGGGCAGGTCCTTCTCCCAGAGCTGCTCCTGCAGGTTGATCGTATGGGTGGCGATAGTGACCCGCTGGCCGCGGGTCTTGGCCCAGAGCACCGCCGGCACCAGGTAGGCCAGGGACTTGCCGGTGCCGGTTCCTGCCTCCACCAGCAGGTGGTGGTCCTCCAGAAAAGCATCGGCGACGGCCTCGGTCATGGCCATCTGTCCAGGACGGTGTTCGTAGTGCGGGAAGGCCTCCACCAGAGGGCCGTCGGGGCCCAGCAGGGCCACGCAGTCATCGGTTTCGAAGGGTTCGCCGCTGGGGCGGCGCTCCCGGGCCGGCCGCGCCGGCGGGGTGGGAACGGGGCTGCGTGAACCGAGGGCCTTGTCGGGAAAGCTAGAGGCCACCCGGGCCAACGCCGTGGCGAAGACGGCGCGGCCATCCCAGCGGGCGGCTTCCAGAAGCCGGTTCAGCTCCATCAGCACAGGCAGACTGAACTTCTCCACCTCCGCCTGCAGGCGAAGCAGAAGAAGGCCGCAGGCCCTGGCATCAGCCAAGGCCCGGTGAGCCTGGGGCAAGGGGAGTTCCAGGGCCTCGGCCAGGCTTGCCAGCCGGTGGCTTCGGGCCAGGGGCAGCAGCAGCCGCGAGAGCGCCAGGGTGTCCAGGGCGGCCCCGGTCACAGCGAGGCCGCGAGGGTTCAAGGCCGCGCGCAGGAAGCCCAGGTCAAAGGGGGCGTTGTGAGCCACCACCGCGCTGGAGCCAACGAAAGCGGCCAGAGCGGGGAGCGCCTCATCGGGCTCCGGGGCTCCGGCCAGATCCTCTTCGGTAATGCCCGTCAGTTGGGAAATCGCCGGGGGCAGGGGCCGGCCCGGGCGGACCAGCGTTTCAAAACGATCGACTTCAACGCCGCCGGCGAACCGCACGGCGCCTATCTCAATGATGGCGTCGCCGGCTGGGTCCACGCCCGTGGTCTCCAGGTCGACCGCCACAAACTCGTCCACGCCTCACACTCCTTGGGTCCCTAGGTTCTCCGGGACCGGCGCGAATCCCTCCCGTTCGGGCCACCCTCGGGCGGCCAGGCCAGGCGCAGGGCCGCGAGTGCTGCGAAGGCGCCGGCCGCCAGGGACAAGCCGAGGCCCAGGACGTCCGGCCAGAAGGCGGCCACCTGGCCAAGAAAAGGTGTGCCGTCCAGTCCCTGGCGAAGAAACAGCAGGCCGGCGTAAGCTGCGCCGGTCAGGAAGCACCCCAGCGGGACCGCCCGCAGTTCCCTCCCGGCGGGCGGCCAGGTGAGCGGCGCGGCAAGCAGGGCTCCCGCCAGCTCCAACACCAGGACGGAGAGCCAGAAGGGCGCCGCGTGGCGGCTTAGCCAGTAGGCGGAGAGGCGCGGCCAGAAGTCGCCGCCGGGCTTCTGCAGAACGCCCGTCAACAAGGCCAGAATGGCGGCGCTCGCCGGGGCCGCCAGGGCCAGAAAGGCCACCCAATGCCGGAGCTTGCCCATAGGCCTCACCGGTAGAGGCTATGCGCGCACCTGCGGCGGCTTGACCCTCATTCGCGCCGCCTGGGCCCGGACGACGGCTGTACCAGGGCCGCCAGCGGCAGACAGACAGGAGGAAGCCATGCGCCTGGACGTGTACCCCACCGCCGCCAGCGCCGAGGGAGAGCGGTTCGACTCCCGGGCCGCGGTGGTCATCGACGTGCTGCGCGCCACCAGCGTCATCGCCACCGCGCTCGATCATGGAGCGGTGGACGTGGTGCCGGTGGCCACCCCGGAGGAGGCCACAGAACTAGCTCGGGACTGGCCACAGGATAGCTATCTGCTGGGTGGGGAACGCCAGGCCTTGCCCCTGCCTGGGTTCCACGTGGGCAATTCGCCACGGGAGTACACCCCTGACAGGGCCGGGGGACGGCGCGTGGTGCTGACCACTACCAACGGCACCCGGGCCCTGCTGGCCGCCCGGAGCGCCGCCTCCCTGTTCGCCGCCAGCTTCCTCAACGCGCGTGCCGTGTCCCGCGAGGTGGCGGCCACCGGCCGGGACGTGGTGATCATCTGTGCCGGGACGGTGGGCCGGTTCGACCTGGTGGACACCGTCTGCGCCGGACTTGTGGTGGAGGCGCTGACGGGCCCGGCCGTGGCCAGCGAGCTGAATGACCTGGCCGTGGCCGCCCGCGAGCTGTACGGCCTGCACCGCGGCAAGCTGATCGAGCTGATGCACCAGTGCTACCATGGCCAGCGCCTGGTCTCCCTGGGCATGGGAGATGACCTGGTCTACTGCGCCCAGGAGGATACGGTGCCGGTCGTGCCGCGCTGGAGCGACGGGCG
>CALMNP010000439.1 GCA_937868875.1 uncultured Bacillota bacterium
CTGTAGCAGGAACTTTCATTTAAGGTGGGCATCTACCGGTTGGGTGGGCAGGGGCTTTTCTTGTCCGCCGCCGACCTGCAGTTGCGCCGCGGCGAGGCGGTCGCCGACACGGCACGGGTCTTCTCCCGCTACCTGGACGGCATCATGACCCGCACCTTCGCCCATGCCGATGTGGAGGAACTGGCACAGCACGCCACCATCCCCATCATCAACGGCCTGACCGACTGGCAGCACCCCTGTCAGGCCATGGGCGACCTGATGACCATCCGCGAGAAGAAGGGCCGCCTGGCCGGTGTCAAGTTGGCCTACGTCGGCGACGGCAACAACGTCTGCCACTCCCTCCTGGAGGCCGGGGCCAAGTTCGGTGTGCACGTGGCCGTGGCCTGCCCGCCCGGGTTCGAGCCCGACCCGGCCGTAGTGGCGCGGGCTCAGTCGGACGCCGAAGCCCACAACGGCCGCATTGAGATTCTGGTCGGCAACGTGGAGGCCGCCGTGGTCGGGGCGGACGCCGTCTGCACCGACGTCTGGGCCTCCATGGGCCAGGAGTCGGAGGCTGCGGCCAAGGCCGCCGCCCTCTCCGCCTACCAGGTGAACGGCTCCCTGCTGGCTCTGGCCCGGCCGGACGCTATCTTCCTGCACTGCCTGCCGGCCCACCGCGGCGAAAAGGTCACCGATTCCGACATGGACGGGCCCCACAGCGCCGTCTGGGATCAGGCCGAGAACCGGCTGCACCTCCAGAAGGCCCTGATGGCCCTGGTCATGTAGACACTTCCCACCCCAGGCCACGAGCCGCTATCGGAAGGAGCGAGGAACGTGAACCGCGTTCGCACCTTGATCCTGGGCGCCGCCGGCCGGGACTTCCACAACTTCAACACCTACTTTGATGAGGCCGACCTGGAGCGCCTGGTGAAGGAACTGCACGTCGACGAGGCCGTCTTCTCCTACTCCGACGTGCCGCACGAATACGTGATGCACCGCGCCTCGCAAGTCATGGCGGCCGGGGCCAACTTCCGTATGCTGGGGCCGGACGCCACCATGATCCGTTCCACCAAGCCGGTTATCGCCGTCTGCGCCGTGCGCACCGGTGCCGGCAAGAGCCAGACCTCCCGCCGCGTGGTGGGCATCCTGCGGCAGTTGGGCGAGCGCGTCGTCTCCATCCGCCACCCCATGCCCTACGGCGACCTGGCGGCCCAGCGGGTGCAGCGCTTCGCCACCTACGCCGACCTCGACCGGCACCAGTGCACCATCGAGGAGCGCGAGGAGTACGAGCCGCATATCGACCTGGGTGCGGTCATCTACGCCGGCGTCGACTATGAGGCCATCCTGCGCGAGGCTGACAAGGAGGCCGACGTCATAGTCTGGGACGGCGGCAACAACGACTTCAGCTTCTACAAGGCTGACCTGTATATCACCGTGGCTGACCCGCACCGGCCGGGCCACGAGCTGACCTACCACCCCGGCGAGGCCAACCTGCGCCTGGCCGACGTGGTCATCAACAAGGTGGACACCGCCTCGCCCGAAGGTGTAGCCACAGTGCGGCGCTCCATCGAGCGGGTCAACCCGATGGCCTGCGTCATCGACGCCGCCTCCCCCATCTTCGTCTCCGGCGCCGGTGTGGTGGCGGCCCGCAAGTACGGCGCGGCCGAGCTGGTGGACCCGCGTCCCTTCGCCGTCCGCAGTATCGCTGAGACCTACGCCAAGTACCCCAACACTGGCCTGGTCCTGCCAGCCATGGGTTACGGCGAGGCCCAGATGCACGACCTGGAGGCGACCATCAACGTCTGCGACTGCGACCTGGTCATCTCCGCCACCCCCATCGACCTCACCCCGGTCATTCACCCCGACAAGCCGCTCCTGCGTGTCGGCTATGAGCTGCAGGCAATCGGCCAGCCAACGCTGGAGCACGTCCTGCGGGAACACTTCAGCCTCACCTCGGCGGCGGCCGACGAGCCCAGACTGGCGTCGGATAGCGGGAGGCCGGGTTGTTCCGGCCTCCTTCGCGTTGTTTACCCCTGTGTTGACTCGTTTCCGAAGCCAGCTACGATCTCCGTCAAGTAGGCCACCTCGCTTGGTACTACGGTAACACCGTACTCAGACCCAAGCATCTCGCACGCCTGCTGCATCGCGCCGAATTCCAGCGGGTACATGGCCTTCAGCCCCGGCCAGTCATCGTAATCCAAGCTCTCGCGCTCCGTGACCAGACGGTCCAGCATGCAGCCCATATGCACCAGCAGTCGCAGTACGGTGCCAGAGTCCCAACGTATAGAGAGGCTGGCTTCGGCGCTGTCAATAGCCCGTGAACAAGAATTCACCACGCGCGTTGGGTTGAGCACAGTCAGCTTCTCCAGTACCGTGCTGAGGGAGAGTTGGGACGTCAGCTGGCGCGCCAGGCGCCCGTCCCGACCCCAGTCGACGTGCGGAATAGCCAACTGCAGGATGGCACGAAGCCGGGATACGCCTTGCTCTGTGAAGAGTTCATCAATGGCGACGTAAGGAGCGCCAATCGTTAGAGAGCGTGTCCCAACTAGCAGCAGGACCCTTTCGGGCGCGACAGGGAGGGCGCCCTGCTCCGGGCGGCCGTCGGCCAGGGTCTCCACAGCTCGGATCTGAATGCCGTTCTCCTCCAGCTCCGGTAGCGCACGCTCCAGGAAGTGCTTCAATCGTTGGGCTGTGCCACGGCCGGTGAGGCAAGTCGTCAGGATCGTGTCCTTGCGTCTTCCGTTGGGAGGAAAGTGTTGCAGGCGACCAATAAGAGGCGCCAGAGACTCGACGGCCTCCTTCACCTCCCGCAGACTGGTGCCCGGGATCATGCCCTTGCTGACCGCCTCTATAACCATGGGGGTCGTGGCCATCGGGACTGTGTCCACTTCAATGCCCGTCTGCTCTGTGATCTGCGCGCCGAAGGTCAGCAGAGAGCCCATATCGACCAGCAGCAATACGCCATTGCCGCGGTCCGCCGCCGCAACGACCTCAGCAAGTCGTTCCAGCACCAGCTGCGGGCTCATGTCCAGAGGCATGTCCACGGCTCGTGCATGATCCACACCGAACAGCGTATTGGCCACCTCCGCCATACTGGACGCGGTCGACCGTCCGTGCATCACAACGGTGACGCCGACGGTCGGGGCGGAATCCTCTCGGGGTGACGAGAGAAAGGCTGAGATCACGGCGGCCTCATCGGGCGGCAATCGTATCGACAAGTCGTGCTCGAGGTCCGCCAAGACCTGGGTCGCCATGGGGAGTGCCTCGGCATGTTCCCGTGTCATGCGCTCCGCAAAGGGGATCGCCACCACCTTGCCTGTCTCCAGGCGCTGAAGCAGCGTGGAGAGGTGGATCGACAGACCGTACACGACACGGCGTGGGAAGTTGACGCCAAACTGCTCGGCAACCCGTCCCAGAACGCGGCTGACGGCTTCAAAGAGGGGCTCGTCAATTAGTTTGGCGATGTCTGCTGGAACCGGCCGACCATAGTCCCACTGCTGCAGGAGCTGGCGGGAGTAGTTCTCGATCTCTCCGCTCAACACGTGGGCGACTTCCTCCGGCTCAAACCCCTCCGTTCTCAGGGCGTCGTATTTGTGGTACAGGCGCTCGTACAGTTCGGTTGGCAGGAGCCACGGATCGCGCCGCTGTTGGGCCCCACCCGGCCTTCCTGAATCGTTTCCTCCTCGGGCGCCGGCCAGGCCCCCGTTGGACCGCTCCGCTAGGGCATCCTCGGCCACATCGTGTCGGACCAACAGGTCGGCGGATATGAGGCGATACAGGTCGCGCATGGCTGGTTTGTGGTCGTTCTGTTGCAAGGCGGCCTGCACGTGCCCCGGCAAAGCCGGCAGGTCGATACTAAGGTGTCCCTCCTCGCGGCCGACCGTCCCCAGGTAGGCCTGGGCGCACGCCCACTGGATGTCGCTCCTCAACTGCCCGGCGTTACCTGGGCAAGGGTAGGTCAGAAGACACTTCAATACACTGGAGGCCACAACGATGCCTCGCCCAATGCGTCGCGCCTCAGCCTGGAGGAAAGAGGTTGCCAGAGCCAGGCGCTCACTGGTGGGGCGCCGGTCCAGGGGTGGAAGGTTAATCAGGATGGGCATGCGCCGACGAAAGGCGCGGAGGAGCATGGACTCAGGCTCCTCGGACGTGGCCCCGACCAGCAGAACCTTGGCCCGACGCTCCCCGGTCGATTCACCCAACTTGCGGTACGTCCCGAAGTCCAGGAGGTAGAACAGCATCTCCTGTCCTTCAGGCGGCAACCGGTGAATCTCGTCCAGGAAGAGCACACCACCGTCAGCCCGTTCCACCAGGCCGGCGTGCTCTCGGTCTGCGCCTGTGAAAGCCCCCTTGACGTGCCCGAAGAGCTGCGACACGAGAAGTTGCGGGTTGGCCGCATAGTCCGCACAGTTGAGGGACACCAGGGGGGCGTCCGGGGCCAGGCGTCCGACGTCCTTCCCGTACTGGTACATGCATTGGAGAAGATGGGTCTTGCCGACTCCCGTGGGACCACACACCAGGGAGTGGAGGCCATGCGGTGGGTACACCATGGCGGCCCGCGCCAACTGCACCTGACGCCTCAGACTGCCTGTGGACCCCACGATGCCCGCGAAGGCGTCAGCGGGCACAGGCCTTTTTTCTGCCACGACCGAAGCCACGACGGGACTGCGCTCC
>CALMNP010000440.1 GCA_937868875.1 uncultured Bacillota bacterium
GTGGCGCAGCCCTATCTGCCCGATTCGGTTGTCTGGCGCAAGAAGGAGAAATTCGCCGTGGGCACCGGCGCCGCGCAGGTGCTGGAGGCCTATGCGGAGCAGACCGTGTCTGACCGCCTCCTGGCGCGGGGCCTGCCGGGAGCCGAGGGCAGCCAACCCGAAACGAAAGAGGAATACCTGTATCGCCGGCTGTTCCGGAGGTACTTCCGGCACCCAGCAGCGGAGAGGCTGGTGGGCCATAGTCGGAGCCTCAACCCCGGACAGCTCACGCGCTGGGCAAAGGGGGAGATTGCGTGATCACGATCGTTCGTTCCCGCCCGCGTCCCCGTTTCGCCGTTCTGGGAGCGGGCCACGGCGGCCATGCCCTGGCGGGCTACCTGGGCCTGCTGGGTTACCCGGTTCGTCTGTATACGCACACGCCTGCCAAGGCAGAGGCCATCTCCCAACGGGGGGGCATCCGGCTGGAGGGGGCCGTGGAGGGCTTCGGCCCCGTTGAGGCCAGCCTGGACCTGGCCGAGGTGCTGGGCGGGGCCGACATCGTCATGGACACCCACCCCGCCCACCTGCACAGGCAGATGGCCCAGGAATACGCCCCCTGGCTGGAGGACGGCCAGGTGCTGGTGCTGAATCCCGGCCGCACCGGCGGCGCCCTGGAGGTGGCCCGCGTCCTGGAGGAGCGGGCGGCTGCCAGGGTCCTGGTTGCCGAGGCCCAGACCTTCCTCTTCGCCAGCCGCATGCTGGAGCCGGGGCGGGCGCGTGTCTTCGGCATGAAGCGAAGCGTTTCCCTGGCTGCCCTGCCGGCCGTGCTCACGCCGCGGGTGCTGGCCTTGCTGCGCCATGCCCTCCCCCAGTTCACGGGGGCCGAAAGCGTCCTGGAGACCTCGCTCTACAACATCGGCGGCATCTTCCATCCGACCCTCACCCTGCTTAACGCCGGGCGCATCGAGGACACGGGTGGGGACTATGAGTTCTACCACGGCGGTGCCACCCCCGGCGTCGGCCGGGTGCTGGAACAACTGGATCAGGAACGCGTGGCCGTGGCCGCCGCCCTGGGCGTCACCGTGCCCTCGGCGCGGGAATGGCTGTGGGAGGTTTACGGTGCAGCCGGCGGCGACCTGCAGGACGCCATCCGGAAGAATGTCGCCTACGCCGGGATCAAGGCCCCCGGCACGCTGGACCACCGCTACCTGGAGGAGGATATTCCGGCCAGCCTCGTGCCCATGGCCTCGCTCGGCCAGTACCTCGGCGTTCCCACGCCGGGCATGGACAGCATGATAGCGCTGGCGTCGATCATCCACAGCACGGACTACCGCGCCTCCGGCCGCACCGTGGCCCGGCTGGGGTTGGAGGGGCTCAGCCCCGATGAGATTCGCCGGCTCGTTTTGGAAGGGAGGACTGTACGTGAAGCCATATCCTGATTCGACCCGACGGCCGCTGTTGTTGGGCGGAGCCATCGGTTCCTGTGTGCATGTCGCCGGTGTCTACGGCTTCCTCAGGCTGGCGGAGGAGGCCGGCATGGATACACACTTCCTGGGTCCTGCGGTGCCGGTGGGGGATTTTCTCCAGGCCATTCGCCGCACCGACCCGGACCTGGTGGCGGTGGGCTATCGTCTCACCCCCGAATCGGGCCAGAGGGTCCTGGCTGAGTTCGCCTCCTCCGTGCGCAGTCAGGGCCTGGACCGGACTGCTGACGGGCGGCCACGGCGTTTCGTCTTTGGCGGTACGCCCCCCGTCTGCCGCGAGGCGGAGGCAGTCGGACTCTTTGAGGCCACCTTCGACGGCCTGGAAGGACCGGAGGAGGTACTCCGCTATCTCCGCGGGGGGCTGACTGCGGTCAGGGCGCCCTCCTGGCCGTCCACCCTGGTGGAAAGAGTCGAGGCCAAGAGGCCCTACCCCGTGCTGCGGCACCACTTCGGCCTGCCGACGCTGCAAGCCACCCGCGAGGGCGTGGCCCGCATCGCCGAGGCCCAGGCGCTGGACGTGATCTCTCTCGGTGTGGACCAGAACGCGCAGGAGTTCTTCTTCCACCCCGACCGCATGGACCCGCTGCAGCACGGCGCCGGCGGGGTGCCGGTCCGGACGAGGGAGGACCTGGTCTCCCTCTATGAGGCCTCCCGCCGCGGCAACCACCCGCTGATGCGGAGCTACAGCGGCACCAATGATCTGCTCCAATGGGCGCCGGTGCTGCATGAGACCATCCACAACGCCTGGCTGGCCACGCCGCTCTTCTGGTACAGCCTCTTGGACGGCCGCAGCCGCCGCCCGCTCTCGGTCTCCATCCCCGAGGCCCAGGCCGCCTTTGCCTGGCACGGTCAGCGCAACATCCCCGTGGAGTGCAATGACTCCCACCACTGGAGCCTGCGCGACGCCCCCGACGCGGTGGCCGTGGCCGACGCCTACCTGGTGGCGTACAACGCCCGGGCGGCGGGGGTCAGGACCTACGTGGCCCAGTTCATGTTCAACACGCCGCCCAG
>CALMNP010000441.1 GCA_937868875.1 uncultured Bacillota bacterium
TGTCGCTGTTGTTCTTCAGGACGCCGGTGAAGGTGACGGTCTTCTTGTCCTCGGACACAGTGGCCGTCAGGGTGACGGTGGGCTTCACGACCTGGGCCGTGTCGGTCCCGCCGTTGCCGCCTGCCGGGGTGGTAGAACCGCTGCAGCCCGCAACCAGCACGGCGGTCAGGGCGAGGACTGCCAGGATAGTGAGCAGCTTGCGATTGGTCATGCTTCGACTCTCCTTCTGACTCAAGCTTCAAACCCCAGTATCATTCGCGGGTGCATAGGTATTTCCTGCCTGTGAAGATTCGCACTAGTATTCCACAAATGCTGACAAGTCAATGGTTTGGAGCGGGTTGTTCACGCCCAGAGGACGGCTGCAAAGGGTTCCTTCGAAGACCGTTATACAGCTCGGGCTGCAGGCTGCCGGGGCGGGTCAAACCATGGTAGAATGAAGCGGTCAAGACGGGAGGCGTGGTTAGTGGATCTCTTTGACTACGCGCGGGAGCAGGCCAGCAAGCAGGAGGGTCCCCTGGCGGCCCGGATGCGGCCCCGCAACCTGGATGAAATAGCCGGTCAGCAGGCCGTCCTGGGGCCCGGGCGGCTGCTTCGTCGCGCCATTGAGGCGGACCAGTTGGGCTCCATCATTCTCTACGGGCCGCCCGGCACCGGCAAGACCACCATTGCCAAGGTGATCGCCGCCACCACGCGGCGGCACTTCGAGCAACTGAACGCCGTCAGCTCCGGGGTGGGCGACATCCGCAAGCTGGTGGATGAGGCCCGCCAGCGTCAGGGCATGTACGGCAAGCGGACCATCCTCTTCGTCGACGAGATTCACCGCTGGAGCAAGTCCCAGCAGGACGCCCTGCTGCCCTTCGTTGAGGAGGGGCTCATCACCCTGATTGGGGCCACCACGGAGAACCCCTTCTTCGAGGTCAACCCGGCCCTGGTGTCGCGCTCCCGGGTCTTCCGGCTGGAGCCGCTCAGCGACGAGGACGTGGCCGGTCTGCTGCGCCGCGCCCTGACGGACAGGGAGCGGGGCCTAGGCGGCCTGGCGGTGGAGTTGGAACCCTCCGCCCTGGAGCACCTGGTTCGGGTGGCAGGGGGAGACGCCCGCTCCGCCCTGAACGCGATGGAACTGGCGGTCACCACCACCGAGCCCGGGCCGGACGGGGTCAGGCGCATCACCCTGGATGTGGCGGAGGAGTCCATACAGAAGCGCGCCATCCGCTATGACAAGAGCGGTGACAACCACTACGACACCATTTCCGCCTTCATCAAGAGCATGCGCGGCTCCGACCCGGACGCCGCCCTCTACTGGCTGGCGCGCATGATTTACGGGGGCGAGGACCCGCTGTTCATCGCCCGACGCATCGTCATCTGCGCCGCCGAGGACGTCGGCCTGGCGGACCCGCAGGCCCTGGTGGTGGCCAACGCCGCCATGCTGGCCGTGGAGCGGCTGGGCCTGCCGGAGGGGCGCATCCCTCTGGCGGAGGCCGCCGTGTATGTGGCCGCCGCGCCCAAGAGCAACGCCGCCTATATGGGCATCAACGAGGCCCTGGCAGCCGTGGAAGAGACCGCTATTCAGGGCGTGCCCGTGCACCTGCGGGATGCCAGCTACAAGGGGGCCGCCCGCCTGGGCCACGGGCAGGGTTACAAGTACGCCCACGACTACCCCGGGCACCACGTTCAGCAGCAGTACCTGCCGGACGAGATGGTCGGCCGCCGCTTCTACCGGCCCACCGCTGAGGGCGTTGAGGCCCGCATCGGTCAACGCCTTGGCCGGCTGCGCGATGAGGCTGCGGCGCCGCCAATTGAGAATCATTCTTGACACCCCTATTTCCGGGTGATAGGATTCTGATTGAAAGTGGATAGTATCGCTTGGAATTGTATGCAATGGGGGCGTGAATGGACGTGAAGCTGTCGACGAAGGGCAAGTACGGAGTCAAGGCCCTGTTCGAGTTGGCCATGCACCAGGGAAATAGCCCGGTCTCGTTGAAGACCATTGCGGAACGACAGGAGCTGTCCGAACACTACCTGGAGCAGTTGGTGGCGCCGCTTCGCAAGGCGGGACTGGTGAGTTCCGTGCGCGGTGCGCAGGGCGGCTACATCCTCAGCCGGCCGGCGGACCAGATTACAGTGGGGGACATCATTCGCGTCCTGGAAGGCCCCATCGGCTATGCCGACTGCGCTACCGAGGCCGGTGCGGAGAACGGCTGCGAAAACACCGCCAGCTGCCTGGCGCACGGCGTCTGGGAGAAGGTGCGGGACGCCATCGTCAAGGTGGTCGACGGCATCACCCTGAGCGATCTGGTTGAACAGGCCCGGGAGGAAGCGGAGCATCAGAACCTGGTCTACCAGATCTGAGGCCTGACGCAGCAAGGGTAGTAGAAGACGGCGGGGCCTTGGCCTCGCTTTTTCCGTTGGCCCGATTCGCTTCGCCCGTTACCGTTCGCAGCGGCACGGAGGACGCCCGACCCAGGGCAGGGGAGAGGATGCGCATGCGCCGGGTTTACATGGACCACGCGGCGACCACGCCAATGCACCCGGAGGTCGTGACAGCTATGAGCGAGGCGATGGCCGGGGTCTTCGGCAATCCATCCAGCCTGCACGCCTGGGGGCGGGAGGCCCGCAAGGCCCTGGAGGAGGCGCGGGAGAAGGTAGCGGCTCTGATTGGCGCCGAACCCGGCGAGATCGTCTTCACCGGCGGCGGCACCGAGGCCGATAACCTGGCCATCAAGGGAGTGGCGCGGGCCAACCGGGAACGGGGGCGCCACATCATCACCTCTGCCGTCGAACACCACGCCGTGCTCCACGCCTGCGGCGACCTGGAGAAGGAGGGCTTTCGGGTCACCTACCTGCCCGTCGACGGTCAGGGACGGGTCAGCCTGGATGCCCTGAGCGAGTCCCTTTCAGACGAAACCATTCTGGTGTCCATCATGGCCGCCAACAACGAGGTGGGCACCGTCCAGCCCATCGCCGAGATCGCCCGGCTGGCCCATGAGCGCGGAGCCTACCTGCACACCGATGCGGTGCAGGCTGTGGGGCAGATCCCGGTGGACGTGAAGGAGTGGGATGTGGACCTGCTCTCGCTGACGGGGCACAAGTTCTACGGGCCCAAGGGTGTGGGCGCCCTGTACGTGCGGCGCCGCACCCGGGTCCTGCCGGTCATCAGCGGCGGCGGGCAGGAGCGCGGCCTGCGGAGCGGCACCCAGAACGTGCCGGGGGTCGTGGGGCTGGGGAAGGCGGCCGAGCTGGCCGAGGCCGAGCTGGCCGGGCGAGCCCGGCATGCGGCCGCCCTGCGGCAGAGGCTGTGGGAAGGCATCCAGCGGCGCGTTCCCGGCGTCGTCCTCAACGGACCCCCGTTGGAGAGGCTGCCCGGCAACCTCAGCCTGAGCATCGCCGGCGTGGAAGGCGAAATGCTGCTGCTCAACCTGGACTACCGGGGCATCGCCGTGTCGGCCGGGTCCGCCTGCGCCGCCGGCTCTCTCGAGCCGTCCCACGTGCTGCGGGCCATGGGCCTGCCGCGGGAGACGGCCGTGGGGTCGCTCCGGCTGAGCCTGGGCCGGGACAACACAGAGGAAGACGTCGATTACGTGATCGACCAGGTGGCGTCGGCGGTGGAAAAGATCCGCTCGCTGCAGGTAGGGGCGGCCGGCCACTAGCCCTCCGGCGGGGCGAGGCCCTCTGCGGCCCGTCCTATTCGCCGGCAAGAAAGGTGTTGTTCTTTGGATAAGAAGCGCGTGGTCGTGGCCATGTCGGGGGGCGTGGACAGTTCGGTGACGGCGGCCCTGCTGGTGCAGGAAGGATACGACGTCATCGGCGCCACCATGCAGACGTGGCCGGACCTGGGTGATGAGGTGGAGGAGGTCCGGCAGGGCGGCTGCTGCTCCATCTCCGCCGTCGACGACGCCCGGCGCGTCGCCGACAAGCTGGGCATCCCCTACTACGTCCTCAACTTCAAGGAGAATTTTCAGGAGCGGGTCATCGACTACTTCCTGCGGGAGTACACCCAGGGCCGGACGCCCAACCCCTGCATCGCCTGCAACCGCTACGTCAAGTTTGACGAACTGCTGCGGCGGGCCCGGGCCCTGGACGCCGACTACGTGGCCACCGGGCACTACGCCAAGGTGGAGCGGGACGAGGCCTCGGGCCGGTTCGTGCTGAGGAAGTCGGTGGACAGGGGCAAGGACCAGACCTACGCCCTCTACAACCTCACCCAGTCGCAGCTCGCTCACACTCTGATGCCCCTGGGCTACTACGAGAAGACGGTGACGCGCCGCATCGCCCGCGAGCTGGGCCTGGCCACCGCCAACAAGCCTGACAGCCAGGAGATCTGCTTCGTCCTGGACAATGACTACAAGCGGTTCGTCGCTGAGAAGGCGCCGGAGGCCGTCAGACCGGGACCCATCATGGACACCCGCGGCCACGTTCTGGGCACCCACACCGGGCTCCCCAACTACACGGTGGGACAGCGCCGCGGTCTGGGCCTGGCGGCGGAGAAACCCCTCTACGTGGTGGACCTGCTGCCCGAGCAGAACGCCCTGGTGGTGGGAAGCGGCGACGAGGTTCTCTCCGACCGGCTGGAGGCGGACGATCTGAACTGGATCGCCTTCGAGCAGCCGGACGGCCCCTTTGCGGCCGAGGCCAAGATCCGCTACGGCGCCACCCCCGTGCCCTGCCTGGTCACGCCACGGTCGGACGGCTCGGTCCATGTGGACTTCAGCCGGCCCCTGCGGGCCATCACGCCCGGGCAGGCGGTGGTCTTCTACCAGGGCGACCTGGTTGTGGGCGGCGGCACCATCCAGCGAGGGCGGTAGGAATCGACGGCGGCAGACTGCACCAACGGATACTTCGGCGAGCGCGGTCCCACCAGGGGCCGCGCATTTTTTACGCCCCGCCGGGCAAGTTAACAGGGAACGA
>CALMNP010000442.1 GCA_937868875.1 uncultured Bacillota bacterium
TGGTCCGCTCCGTGGAGTCAATACGAATGAAGCCGTGGATGGGATCTCGGATTTCATGGGTGCTCTTGAGCAATCCCTCAGTCCTCCTCACCCCATGCCTTCACGAACACCAGTTCGTACATTCTTATCTTACCCGATTTGTCACTACTCGGTAATACTCAGGTTCCTGTAGACTTCCACATCCCTTCCAGCAGTCCTGCCGAGTGTGAACATAGAACCCTAGCCCAACGGTGGGGCCATCCCCTCAGTTGGGTCTATGCCGCTGGCCGCTAGAGTCTCTTTCATGGCAGAAGAAAAGGGGGGCCGTTAGCCCCCCCCGATTATTGCAGTTGCAGCCCGACCGAATGAGACTTGCCCTGACCTGATCAAATCAAGCGTTCCGCAGTCGCCACGCGCACCACGAGGGCGGCGTGGGACCAGGGAAAGCGGGCCTTGGTCCGTTCAAAGACGGGTCCGGCGTCCACGAAAGAGCCGGTCCCCGTCAGGCGGAAGCCACTGCCCGGGTAGCCGTTGGGACCCGGGACCTCGCGGCTGCCCACCAGAAGCTGTACCGGCGAGCCACCCTCCACGTTGGCCTGGGTGACGCGGTAGCCGCCGGCCGGAATGACCAGGGCGTCGCCGTCCACCTGGATGTAGCTCTGCCAGGTGCCCACCAGGTGCGGGCCGCCCTCGCCGGCGGTGACGATGGCCACCGGCGCCTCATGGCGCAGGATCTCAAGGACTTCGGTGGTCAGAACGGCCACGGTCAGCGCGCCCCCTTGGCGGCGTCGCGCCTGACGCAGCGCAGCATGCCTTCAAGAGCCACGGTGATCAGGTCGTCCTCGCCCTTCAGGAAGTCCTCGTTAGTGGCATGATTGGCAATCTCCATACCGGCGGCGCTGGACTGCTTGATCTTCTTCTTGTTTCCGCCATCGAGCACGAAGCCCGCGGCGCAGCGGAAGTTGCGATAGGCGCCAACGATGAATTCGGTGTCGCTCTCCATCTCCATCGCCACAACCCCGGCCTTCCTGAGTAGAGCGGCGCGCTCCGCATCCTTCGGCCCGTAGAAGGCATCGCCGGCGGTGCAGACGCCCAGGTTGATCTCGATGCCCAGGTCGCGGGCGGCGTCGGCCATGTCGTGGGTCAGGTAGAAATCAGCCACGGCGGGGAAAGCGGCGGGCAGGTAGTTATAGGAGGTCCCTCCCTCGCGGTAGGTGGCGGTGGCCAGCGCGATGTCGCCCACGCCCAGATCATCCTGGACGGCGCCGGCGGAGCCGACGCGGATGAAGGTATCGACGCCCAGGTTCCCCAGCTCCTCCATGGCGATGGCAACCACGGGGCCGCCCATGCCGGTGGAGCAGATGGACATGGTCACGCCCTTGTACTCGCCGGTGTAGACATAGTAGCCGCGGGTGGCGGAGACCAGGCGGCAGTTCTCCAGGCGCTCGGCGATGCGGCGGCCGCGCAGGTGCGAGCCGGGGATGAACATGTAGCGCGAGATGTCTTCCTGACGCACCTTGATGTGGTGCTGGGTGAAGGACTCGCCGGGCTTCAGTTCGACCATGAACTCCTTGTAGGCGTGCTCGCCGTTCTTGATGGTCATGGACAACTCCTCCTTTGGTAGGTAAGGCCGTCAGGTGGGTACGGCCGCCGGGGGCCTACTTGTACTGCTTCAGTGCGTCCAGCATGATCCCCCAGAAGCGGCCGAAGTCCAGCTTGGTGGCCACCAGCGCGTTGGCCGGCCGCGGGCTGTCGCCGAACAGGTCGCACACGGTGCGGCCATAGGAGAACTCGGCGTGGATCTCGATGTCGACGCGGACGTGCTTGGTCTGCATGATGGCGGGGTCGATGACCCAGGCCACGGCGCAGGGGTCGTGCACCGGCGGGGCGTCAAAGCCCTGCCGCTTCTTGTAGGTGGAGGCAAAGAACTGCAGCAGGGCGACGGACATCTCCGACACCGGCGTGTTCAGAGCCCTGATGCGCTCGACCACTTCGGGCGTGGCCACGGCCTGGTGGGTCAGGTCCAGGCCCACCATGGTGATGGGCACGCCGCTCTCAAAGACGATGCGGGCGGCCTCGGCGTCGGCGTAGATGTTGAACTCGGCCGAGGGCGTGACATTGCCGAAGCCGTAGGCGCCGCCCATCAGGGAGATGTGTTTGATCTTCTGGATGATGCGGGGCTCCTGGCGCATGGCCATGGCGATGTTGGTCAGGGGGCCGGTGGGCACCAGGGTGATGTCCCCGTCCGACTTCATCAGCAGTTCGATGATCAGGTCCACGGCGTGGCGCGGGTCCAGGGGAACCGTGGGCTCCGGGAAGCGCGGGCCGTCCAGGCCCGACTCGCCGTGAATGTCGTCGGCGATGGTCTGCGGCCGCACCAGCGGCCGGTCGCAGCCGGCGGCGATGGGCACGTCGGTGATGCCGGCGACCGTGCAGACGCGACGCGTGTTGAGCGTGGTCTTCTCCAGCGTCTGGTTGCCGGCGACGGTGGTGATGGCCAGCAGGTCGATGGCCGGCGACTTGTAGGCCAACAGAATGGCCATGGCGTCGTCGTGTCCGGGGTCCACGTCCAGGATGATCTTGTGCTTCGTGCTCAACGGCTTCTCCCTACCTTTCAGGCAGCCTCACCGGGTCTCTGCTCGGCCCTGGCCTGCCTTGATCTACTTGGTGCAGTACTGCCGCGCTGCTTCGGCGGTGCGCCGAGCCAGCCCGCTGATGCTCAGGCGCTCCATGCCCCGCACGTAGGTGACCAGGTCGTCCCCGATGGGTTCCGTCCAGCGGGAGGCCAGAGCCTCGGGCCCGCCCATGATGCCGATCACCGTGGCGACCTGGGCGGCGTTGCAGTCCACGTCCTGACCGCACATGGCGATGTACCGCATGGTCAGGTCGAAGTCGCCGGCCCCGAACCAGAGCGCCACCACCTCCGCGGCGGCGTTGGGGTAGGCATGGATCCAGTTGTGCCGCTCGAACAGGGGCTCCAGCCGGTCCCAGGCGGTGCGGGCGTCGGGGCTCTGCTTGCAGGCGGCCAGGGACTGGTCCAAGACCCATCGGTACTGGGACTGCGCCGGAATGAGGGAGGCGACCTCCTCCACCAGGGCTCGCGCGTCGCGGCGCACAAAGGCCAGAGCGGTGAGCATGGCGTTGAAGGTCTCGCCCAGCACGCCGTTGCCACTGTGGGAGATGACGCCGTCCACCCAGGCCAGGCGGGCCGCCTCCCGGGCGTCGCCGGGGGCCACCAGGCCGCAGACGGCGCCGCGCATCTGAGCCCCGATCCACTCGGTATAGGGGTTGGAACGCTCGCCGCTCTCCGGCGGGTAGATGCCCAGCTTGAGGTTCTGCAGGGCAAAGTACTCGGCTGACCAGCCGAAGGGGATGAGGGCCACCCACTGCTCCGCCACGTCGGCGGACGTCACCGCGCGGCCGCGCTGGGCAAACGCCTCGAGAAAGGCCAGCTCAAAAGTGATGTCGTCATTGTAGGTGTTGGGCCGGCGCACATAGCCCGTCACCTTACCGAAAACCTCGGCCAGGTTGGCGGCGGTGTAGCCCTCCAGGGCCGTGCCGAATGCGCCACCGCAAACCTGCGCCAGCCAGCCGGCGTGGACTCGGCGCAGGAACTCCTCGCCCAGGTCCACCGCCGCCGGCTGCGGGAAGCTCACGGCACGCTCATGCTGCTCCCAGGTGCGAACCTGCTCGAACGACCAGTAGGAGTGCGTCGGATCCAGGGGCGCCCGGTCCAGGGTAGCCAGCAGACGCGCCGTGATCGCGTGAAGCCGCCCCAGGTCGTTCTGGCGATAGGCCTGCAGACCTTCCTGCAGCAGAGCCTCAGCCAGGGAGACGTCCCGCCCCCGGGTTTCGGTATCCTGAACCGCCGCCCGCATGAGGCACTCCGGAGCACCCGACCCCGGCACCTCACTATGCCAGAACATTTTCAGGGTCTGGTCCTGGAGTTCCTGAACCTTTGTCATCTCGTCCCAGGTCTGCTCTTCCTCGCTCAGGACCCGGGGGCGCGCCCGGCGGCGCTCCTCCAGTTCCTCCTGCCATGCCTTGGGCATGCCGGCTCCCCTCCCTGGCAGATGGCGCCCAACCCTAATAGGTTACCGTCGTCTGGCCGGGCCCGCTCTCCACCAGCCGGCGCGCAGCGGCCGCAGCCTCGCGCACGATCGGCTGAACATCTAGTGTCACCAGCCTGTGATCCCGCTTCAAGAACTGCCCCTGCACCAGCACGTCCCGCACGTTGCGCGACCCGGCGCTGTAGAGGATGGCGGCCAGGGGGTCGTGCACCGGAGACGTGTTCGGCTGCTGCAGGTCCCAGACAACCAGGTCGGCGTCGCGGCCCGGCTGCACCAAGCCTGTGTTGGTCCCCAGGGCCCGGTGACCATTCATCAGCAGGGCCCAGGCCTCACATAGGGTGAAGAGGGTCGAGTCCCCCGTGCCGTGTTTGCCCACCAGAGACCAGAGCCGAATCTGTTCCAGCGGGCTCAGGGTGTTGGAGCTGGCGGCGCCGTCCGTGCCGGCCGCAATCTGCAGCCGGTGCCGCAGGGTCCAGAGGCCCCCCTCCCCCATGGCCAGCTTCATGTAGGTCTTGGGGCTGGCGGCGAACCACGTATCCGGGGTCAGGAAAGGCAGGTCATCCTCGCGCACCCA
>CALMNP010000443.1 GCA_937868875.1 uncultured Bacillota bacterium
GGCAAGTAATCCCGCGCCTGAGGCCGGGGAGCGGGGCGGTCCGCCGTCCCGCTCCGCCGGCAGGGCTCGCCGGCAGAACTCCGCCGAACCCCGTTAGAGCCCACCCCATCCAATCGCGCCCGGTTCGAAAGAGAGGAGGGACCCTGTGCAGTTCGCTCCCAGGCCCCAGGCCGCCGGCCCCCTGGCCGCCCCGTCACCACGGAGGCACAGCCGCATCCGACGCAACCTGATGACGGGTGCGTTCCTGGTGCCGGCCGCCGCGGTGACCTTCGGCGTTGTCCTCGTGCCTCTGGCCCAGGCCCTCTGGACCAGCCTTCATCGCTACACCCTGACCTCTCCCGGGCATCCCTTCATTGGGCTCGCCAACTACGCAGCCGCCCTGCGCTCGCCCGACTTCTGGCAGGCCATCGGACGGACGGCCTATTTCACCCTGGCCTCCACGGGCATGGAACTGGTGCTCGGCCTGCTCATCGCTCTGCTGCTCAACCAGCGCTTCGCCGGCCGCGGTTTGCTGCGCGCCCTCATCCTGATTCCCTGGGCCCTGCCCACCATGGTCAACGGCATGATGTGGCGCTGGATCTACAATCCGGACTACGGCGCCCTCAACGCCCTTCTGACGCAGCTAGGCCTGCTGAAGGACTATAAGGCCTGGTTGGGTACGCCCCTATTGGCCATGAACATGGTGATTGTGGCCGACGTGTGGAAGATGACACCCCTCGTGGCTCTGCTGTTGCTCGCCAACCTCCAGACCATTCCGGGAGAACTGTACGAGGCCGCCTCCATGGATGGCGCCGGGACCTGGCAGCGCTTCTGGTCCATCACCATCCCCTACCTGCGGCCCGGCATCCTGGTCTCCCTTGTTCTGCGGACTATCGAGGCCTTCAAGGTCTTTGACATCGTCTATATCATGACCCGGGGCGGCCCGGCCAACGGGACGCAGACCATCGCCTACTACACCTACACGGAGGCCATCACCAGCCTGCAGTTCGGTCGGGGTGCCGCCCTGTCCTACCTGGTGGCCCTGTTCATCGCTCTGATGTCACTGGTCTACTTCCGGCTGCTGCGAGAGGAGGGGAGCCTGTGAGCAAGGCCCGCATCCGGCTGCTTCAGCAGGCAGGCCTGTACCTGGCCTCCCTGGCCGTGGCCCTGTTCGTCCTGGCGCCCTTCGCCTGGCTGTTCATCTCCAGCCTCGCCAGCGGCGCCGACCTGCTCGCCAAGCCTCTGCGCTGGTGGCCGGCCCACGCCAGCCTGCAGCGCTACATCACCATCCTGACCACCCAGGACAGCGGCTCAGCCGCCTACGTCTTTCGCCATGCGCTGTGGAACAGCGCCCGGACGGCGGCAGGGGCCACCGGCCTGGCCCTGGTGGTCGGCCTCTTCGCCGCCTATGCCCTGGCCCGCTTCGAATTCCGGGGAAGGCGCGTCCTTACGCTCTTCTTCCTATCGACCTACATGCTGCCGCCCATCGCCCTCATCGTGGCGCTCTACATGCTGATGGGCCAGCTTCACCTTCGCGACACCATAACGGGACTGGTGCTGGTCTACAGTTCCTTCGTAACGCCCTTCGTGGTCTGGATCATGCGCGGCTACTTCAGCACCATCCCCAGGGAGCTGGAGGAGGCGGCGGAGGTGGACGGCTGCAGTCGCATGCAGGCCTTCTGGCGCGTGGCCGTGCCCCTTTCTCTGCCGGGGCTGGTGACGACCATCATCTTCGCCATTCTCATGGCCTGGGACGAGTTCCTCTACGCCCTGATCCTGACCTCCAGCGTGGACGCCAAGACCATCCCCGTGGCCATCGCCGAGTTCTCCGGCCAGCATATGGTCGACTACGGCATGATCGCGGCGGGGGGCGTCCTGGCTGCCCTGCCACCGGTCCTTTTGGCCCTGGTCCTGCAGCGGCACATCATCGCCGGGCTTTCCGCCGGCGCGGTCAAGGGCTAGGCAGGGACTGGAGCTGCGACCCGTAACGGACCGGCCGAAGGCTTTGGCACCACCACTTGCAGCAACCTCAGGAGGAGTCAGAGGCGTGACGACCGTACCCATACACGTTCTCGGCAACGTTGACCTGGATTTGAGCCTGGGGCCGCTTCGGACCTTGCCGAACTGGGGAACGGAGGTGGTCGCCGCCGGCCCGAGCACCTACCGTCCGGGCGGGGCCGCCGGCAACACGGCCCTGGCCCTCGGCGGACTGGCGCGTCGTGGCCAGGGGCTGACCCTGGAGGAACTGGAGCGGGTCGCGGCGGCCTCGCTCTCCGGTGCCCGGCCCGGCGCGGCTTCGGCATCCGACTCGGGGGGAGCGTCGGGAATCTGCGTCTACTGCGCCATCGGTGAAGACGAACAGGGCCGCAAGCTGCAGGCCCTGTTCCAGGCGACTGGTCTGGGCGGCCGGCTGGAAGCCTTGCCCGGCGACCTGACCAGCCTCGGACTGGCCCTGGTGCGCGAGGACGGAGAGAGGGCCTTTGTCACGGACCTGGGCGCCCTGCGGCGCATGGACCTGGGCTGGGCCAGGCAGGCCCTTCGCTCCGTTCGGGGACCGGGGCTCTTCCTGCTCAACGGCGTCTCGCTGCTGCCCGCCCTTCCGCCCGCCGACGCCGCAGCGCTGCTGCACGACATGCATCAGCGCGGGCTGCAGACCTGTCTGGACACTGGCTGGGACGTGGATGACTGGCCCAGGCCGGTGGTCCAGGGCTGGCGGCAGGCCCTTGCGAACGTGGATTTCTTCTTCCCCAACGACCTTGAGGCGAAGGCTCTGACCGGCGAAAGCGATCCCATCCGGGCCGCCCGGGCCTTGCAGGGCCTCAGCGGCGGAACCGTGGTGGTCAAGTTAGGCCCGGAGGGGGCCGTTCTGGCCGATGGTCGCGGCGTCAGGACGGTGGCCACGGAACCGCTTCCCGTCGCCGACACCACCGGCGCCGGCGATGTCTTCAACGCCGGCTTTCTCTACGCGCTCAGCTTGGGGTGGCCCCCGGAAGATGCCGTACGGCTGGGGCACAGGGTGGCGGCCCAGGTGCTGGCGAACCGCCGCACCTACTTCCCGTCCCTGGATGAGTTGGGTCTGGTCCCGAGCGGACCCGGTTCCAACGCCTCATGGGAGTGAAGCAGAACGAAATAGAGGGGTCGCCGTCGGGCGGCCCCTCT
>CALMNP010000444.1 GCA_937868875.1 uncultured Bacillota bacterium
CTGAGACATTGGCCATTTACCAGGAGCTGATTCAGAGGGAGGGGCGAACTTGGCTGCACGGATAGGGCGTACCCGCCGGCGGCGGGCCCCCGCGGCTCCCAAGCAGCCGCTACACAGGCCGGTACCGCTTGAGCGGGCAGAAGGCATCACCGCAGTCCTTCCGGCCGATTACCAAATCCCTGACCCCAGGTTCTACATGGCCTTGAAGAAAATACTCTCGGCTGTTCGCAGGAAATCCGCACAGAGGGGCCGTAGGAGTCGTCCGCCGCGCGGCCGGAGGATAAACAGAAGGCCGCTGCGGGCTTTGCGACAACGGGCGAGGCCGGTGCGGCGCCGTCTGCGCCGTGCGGGAAGGTAGGGGGCCTGGAATGAGCTGGCGTGTGATCCGGGCCGTTTCGGCCAAGCCGCAGGGGTATGTGTGGGAAGTTGCGGAAGAGCCGCCGGATGGAGCGCCGACAGCTTCAGGCGGGATCAGCCCCAGGCATGGGTTCTTCAAATTTACGCTGCCCAAAAACGGCTACTGGGGCGGGCCAGCCGCGGCTAACGAGCTGATAGCCGCAGGCCTGGCCCGCCGGGTAGGACTCAATGCGGCGGACGTGATTCCCGCCTACATCGAAGGCCGCCTGGGTGTGGTGTCCCTGGTTCGTCCGGCGGCGCACCTGGCCGCCTGGCGGGACTTGCCCGCAAAGGTACACCGGGATATCAGGCGATACGTCGCCAACGCCCATCAGTTCCGAGTCATGCTGGCCTTTGACGCCTGGGTCCTCAACATCGACCGCGCCACGGGCAAGAACATCATTGCCTGCCAGCAGGCTGAGGGTTCGCCATGGCGGGTCTACTTCATCGACCACGGTCATACCCTGCATGGCAACTACGACCGCTGGCGTTGGGGAGGGCCCTACCGCAGCCGCTTCTGGGATGACCTGTGGCGGTACTATGGCGTGCCTGCGGGCGTCCGCAGGTACCTGACCAGTTACCATCAGGTTGCACCCTACGTTCGTCGCATTGAGGAGGTCACGCCGGCGCAAATCCGGCAGGAGATCCGTTCCGTCCCTCCCCAGCTTCTGACTCCGAAAGAAGCCAAGCTCATCGAGGATCTCCTGCTTTGGCGGCAGAAGCGGCTGTCATCTATTCTGCGCCGCTGGTTTCAGCGGCAAACGCGGTGGCGTTAGCTGCTCGCCGGCGACAACCCTAGGCGGGCGCATCTGAAAGCGGGTGTTTCTTGCTGCACGTAATCCATGGCGTCAGTATGGCGGATGCGGTGACGCGCGGTGAAGGGTGGCACACACCCGGTCCGGCGCGTGGGCTAGGCTTTCACGCCCAGGTAGCGCCCAAAATCGTTTAGGAACCGGTCCATCTCCTCGCGCCGGGCCAGGTAGCGGTTTAGTTTCCGGAGGGTCTTATCTCTCTCCGGGCCCTTCTTGAGGATCGTGTACCGGTTGATCAGCCGGGCGAATTTGGCCGGGAGATAGAGCCAGGCCAGGAGGAGGGGAAGCTCCGCTGCTGTGACCGGGTTCTCGTGGCTGTAGCTTTCCAGTATCCAGCGGGCCGAGTCGGCCCGCCATCCGGTTCGCTTGATGGAGCGCCGGATCAGGCGGAAGAGGTCATAGACCCTGAGCTCAGACCTTAGCGTCTCGAAATCGATGAGGACCGCCCTCCCGCCGCGGTCGATGACGAAGTTGCCGCCTCCCGAATCGCCATGGCAAAATCCCTTCTCGGCGCGCCTTTCGGCCACCAGGCGGTGATACTCGGAGCCGGAGAGCAACCGCAGAGCCTTGTCAGCCTGACGGCAGAGCCAGCCGGCGTTGGCCGACAGCGGCCGGGCGAGGAGGGGGTGCTCATGCAGGAAGGCTCTTGAGGTTGCGCGGTGGACGTCCCGCTGCACTTGACGGAAAATGACCGGCCACGTCCCCAGAAAGTCCTGAGGGATAGACCCCGGTCGTGGCCGGAGGCCTCGTGCAGCCCGGTGAAACTGGGCCAGAGTCAATGCCGATTGACGGAGGTCCTCACGGTCTTTCACGTTCGGACTGCGCCCACCTATCCACTCGACCACCACCCAGGTGCCGCCGGCTGTCGCCAGGCCGGGAAGCCCGCGCCTGGTGGGGACGAACCGGGATATCCGGTGGAAGCCCCGTTTGTCCAGGTGCTCCAGGGCATCCCGGACGAATTTGACGGCGCCCAGGGGCTGGCGCACGCGCTTCAGGCAATAGGGGCCGCGTGGCGTCTCTACCCTGTATACCCCGTCACGGAGTAGGATAGCCCGACTAGGGCGTATGCCCCATGCGGCCGCCAATCCCTTCACGTGGGCCAGGTTCACTGCGCTCATGCTGTCCTCCCATTGAAGCGACACTTGTGCTTGCGTCAGCTTTAAGAATTGTGGCCGGTCAGAAAAACGTCGCTGGGACTCATCCATCTTATGTAATGACGGTCTCGGGGGGAGATGTATGAGGGAAGAGATTGAGAAATTCTTTGCGGGAGGGACGACCCGTCCGCGAGGCGATGCGGCAGGTAGTCCTGCTTCCAACCGCCGAACTCGGTGGAACCCGTCGCCTACGACCACCACGTGCAGGTGCTGCAGAAGGACGCGCACCCGTCCTCACAGGAGATCCCATGAAGAAGAGGCCAGGACGCCCCCTGGCCTCTGCCTCTTGGCACAACGTCAAAAGCTTCGGCTTTCCTCTTGTTGATGGTCTCAGCGCACCAGAAATTCGAAGTACTGCGTCCACAGGGGCGCGGCCCAGGCAAGCAGCCGGACCAGGGCCGGGGCCACGAAGATGGCGGGCAGCAGGTTGGCCACGCGGACCTGCTTGACCTCCAGCAACACCAGGGACAGGCCCAGGATGATGATGCCGCCGGTGACGGTCATGATGTCGATCATGGGCTGGTTCAGCACACTGCTGAACAGCCCGGCCAGGAGGGACAGACTCCCCTGGTAGAGCAGCACGCTGACGCCGCTGAAGGCCACGCCGATGCCCAGGGAAGCGGAAAAGGCTGTGGCGGCCACGCCGTCCAGCAGGGCCTTGATGGTCAGCAGGCGGAAGTCGCCGG
>CALMNP010000445.1 GCA_937868875.1 uncultured Bacillota bacterium
CGTCCTGGCCTACTCCACCATGAGCCAGATCGGCTACATGATGCTGGGCGCGGGCGTTGGGGCCTATGCGGCCTCGCTCTTCCACTTCATGACGCACGCCTTCTTCAAGGCCCTGCTCTTCCTGGTGGCGGGCGCCATCATCCACCACCTGTCCGGCGAGCAGGACATCCGCAGGATGGGCGGCCTGGGCAAGAAGATGCCGTTCATCTACTGGACGTTCCTCTTCGGCTCGCTGGCCCTGGCGGGCATCCCGCCCTTCGCCGGCTTCTTCTCCAAGGATGAAATCCTGGGCGAGGTGCTGGCCACCGGCCATCCGGTGCTCTGGGTCATGGGCGTTGCCGCCGCCGGCCTGACCGCCTTCTACGTGGCTCGCCTCTTCGCCATCACCTTTGCCGGCGAGCCCTACGCGCCGCCGAAGAGCGGCAAGAAGCACCACGCCCCGGCGTCTGCCCACGGCGGGGCCGCGGCCCAGGGCCCCGTGGACGCCCGGACCGCCGCCATCTCCGCTGGCCACGGCATCCCCAGCGACGCGCACACCGGCAATCCCCCGGCCCACCACGGCGACCCGGCCACCATGTGGCTGCCGCTGGCCATTCTGGCCGGCCTCTCCGTAATTGGTGGCTGGATGGCCATCCCCGGCGTGACGCACCTGCCGGCCAACTTCCTTGGTGAGTTCTTCCGCCACTTCGCGGTGGGCCTGGAGCCAATCAGCATCGGCGGCAAACTGGCGACCGTCCACGAGGCCGCTGAAGCAGGCGTGAACTGGTTGGCCATGGGCGCCGTCACCCTCATTTCCCTGGCGGGCGCCGGCATCGGCCTCTGGCTCTACAACCCGAATGGGCCGCGCCGTCAGGCCGCGGTCGACCTGACGCGGCGTGAGACCGGCATCCTGGCCCGCGCCTTCTACATCGACGACCTCTACGCCTGGATCATCGTCGCTCCGGTCAAGGCCATCGCCTCTCTGGTGGGCGACGTGCTGGATCCCCAGGGCATCGATGGCATCATCCACGGACTGGCCGGCCTGGTGGCGGCCACCGGCGCCTGGCTGCGCAGCCTGCAGTCCGGCTTCCTCCGCCGCTACGCCCTGAGCGTGATGGTCGGCGTCATCCTGCTCGTCATCTACTTCGGCTGGGTCGTATAGCCCGAACGTGAACGCAATCCGATTCGGTTACCCGGATAGGAGGACCACCCTTGCCAGCAGTCGACATCAACTTTAGCCTCGTAGCCCCGCTGATCGCCCTGGCCGTGGGTGCGCTGGTTGTCCTGGTCTTTGACCTGGCGCTGCCGGCGCGGGCTGCGGTGGGCTGGTGGTACGTGGCTTCCCTGGGCGCCATCGCGCTCAGTGGCTACTACACCTGGTCGCTGTGGCCTCAGGTGGCGGGCGGAGGTACTCTCTCCGCCTATGCGGGCGCGTTCGTGGCCGACCGGTTCAGCCTGGTGATGAACGCCATCCTGCTCGGCACCGCCCTGTTCACCGTTCTGCTCAGCTCGGCTCGCTCGGAAGAGGACATGTCCGGCTACCTGGCCCTCATCCTCTGGGCGGCCATGGGCATGATGGTGCTGGCCGGCGCCGGCAACCTGATGACCGTTTTCCTCGGCCTGGAGATCTTCTCCCTGGCCCTGTACGTCAATGTCGCCTTCAAGCCGCAGAACAGCGCCTCCAAGGAAGCCGCCTTCAAGTACCTCATCCTGGGTTCGGTGGCTTCCGGCATGCTGCTCTTTGGCTCCGCACTCATCTATGGCGCCACCGGCAGCTTCTCCTTCCAGGGGATCGCCGCGGCGGTCACCAAGACAGGACTCGACGGTCTCGGCCTCTACATGAAGGCCGGCCTGGGCCTGGCCCTGACAGGCTTCGCCTTCAAGCTGGCCCTGGTCCCGTTCCACGTCTGGTCGCCCGACGCCTACGAGGGCGCCCCGACACCCGTCACCGCCTTCATGTCCGTGGGCACCAAGGCGGCGGCCTTCGCCGGTCTGGTTCGCTTCCTGGCCGGGGCCCTGCCGCCGGCCGCCCTTTCGCCTGCGGTGCAGGCCCGATACCTGCTGCCCCTCTGGGTCTTCGCCGCCGCCAGCATGCTGCTGGGCGGCATGGCCGCCCTGCGGCAGCAGAGCCTGAAGCGGCTGCTGGCCTACTCGGGCATCGCTCACGCCGGCTACCTGTTCCTGGCCCTTCCGGCCCTGACGGCGGAGGGGGTGGGGGCAGCCACCTTCTACCTGGCCAGCTACCTGTTCTTTAACATGGGCGCCTTCGCCGCCATCGAATACCTGAGCCGCAGCGGGCGCGACGGCTCCGACCTGGAGAGCTGGTCCGGCCTCTTCTACAGCCGGCCCGGCCTGGCCATGACCTTCTCGCTCTTCCTGTTCGCCCTCACCGGCATGCCGCCGACCAGCGGCTTCAGCGGCAAGCTGATGCTGGCCCTGGCCGCGGTGCACGGCGGCGGCTGGTTCCTGCTGACCATCCTGATCATCTCCACCGGCATCTCCGCCTACGCCTACCTGCGCGTCATCGGCACGATGGCGAAGAAGGGCGGCGCGGCTGAAGCCGCCGCCACGACGCCAGCGGCTGCCCGCCAGGTCCCGGGCGCGGCCGAGGTGGCCGTTGCCAGTCCCGCTTCCGGGGCCGCCGTCCTACCCGCCTCCGTGGTCAACGCCGCCCTGGTGCTGGCCCTGGTCCTGGCCGCCGCCGGCACGCTGTGGCTCGGCATCATGCCCGGCGGGCTGATGGCCACGGTGAGCAAGCTGGTTGCGTTCTAGGGCGCGATTTCGGGCCGCCCGCCGCGGCCGCGTGCCGCGGTTTGCGGACTTACGCAGACAAGCCCCAGCCGTCCGGCTGGGGCTTGCTTTGTTGGGAGGGGATTCTTATGGTCAGTGTTCAAACCTACTGGCGGCAGGCACTTCTGGTGTTGAGTGCACTGGCGCTTGCAGCGGCGG
>CALMNP010000446.1 GCA_937868875.1 uncultured Bacillota bacterium
CGGATCAGGCTGAGGAAGAAGGAGGCAGGGTTCATGGGCTTTGAACGGGCCTTGAGGGACACGCGGGAGGCCTGGCTGGCCGAGGAGGTCCTGCCCGTGGAGCGGTCCGCCCAACTGGAGGTATTGGTCAGACGGCGGGGGAGACAGGTACGCCTTAAACGGTCGGCTTTGGCTGCAGCGGCAGTGGCGGCGGTGGTATCGGGCGTCGCGTTTGGACCGGCCCTGGCGGGGTTTGCAGCAGGACTGCCTGGGGTGGGCCCGTTTGTCGAACGCGTGCTACGGCTGACGATCTCCAAAGGCACCCCGTATTGGGTCTCAGGCGGGCCGGTTATCGGCCTCGCCACCCCTGGCCAGCGGACGGACTATGGCAGCGACCTCTGGTTTGATTACCACGGGAGCACCGTGGATGACGGCCGAACGGTGGTGACTGTCGGCATCCACGGCAGCGAGCGGGCCGTTCAGCGCGTCCAGGAAGACTTCGCTGAATGGGTGATCGTGGACACTGCAGGCCAAAACCACCAGGCCAACGTCCGTGTGGATGCTGACCGGGCAGTTCTCACGGCCTGGGCCTTGGAGGTCGAGGAGCCCCTGCGGCTCAAGGCCGGGGTCCACTCCGTGGTGGCGAACCGCGATCAGATTCTGGAACTGCGGTTCCCAGCAGGCGTTGTCCTTCGCAGGTTCCGAGACGGCGGGCCGGTGGTGGACATGAGGGCGCAGGGGCAGCGCAGCACCTGGGGGGACCTTTGGTTTGAGTATAATGGCCGCTCGCTGCGCGACGACTACACGGTATTCAGCCTCCACATTCCGGCGGATGCCCGTACGGCACAGCGTATAGTCCAAGACTTTGACGACTGGGTGGTGCTAGGGGAGGACGGCCGGGTCTACCCGGCGACAGTCACCGTAGACGGTGCCCAGCCCGGTCGGATGACGGTCAGAGTCGATGGGGACGTCGTTCCGGTACGGCTACGGGCGCGACGATACCTGGTGGCACTCGTTCCGCCCCCGACAGATGTCGGGCAGCCGGTTCGCAAAAGGTAATCCAAACGCGTCAGCGCGCCTAGTACAAGGGCCAGCTCTTAGAGCCGGCCCTTGTTGCTTCCCCGTGGAATTCGTGGGACACGTCAGTGTGCTCTGTGGGTTCGGGGTCTTCGCCCTCGCCGCCCTTTAAGCGCTGCCGAGGGCCGACACCGCCTCAGCGAACCCGTTGCGGTCCCAACCGATGA
>CALMNP010000447.1 GCA_937868875.1 uncultured Bacillota bacterium
CCGCATACCCGCGACCCCGCTGGCGGCGCGGCGCATACACCTGGCCACCGAACGAATGCCCTTGTATGTAAGGCAAATCCCCTTTGCCAGTCCAAAAAGCGATATGCTACGATAGACTTTGGGTCAACATCGGACACTGGAGGGATTGGCAGATGCTGGCGGAATTTCGCAATGAGCCCGGTACTAATTTCGGCCTGCCCGAGAACCAGGAGGCCATGCGGCGGGCGCTGGACTTCGTCGGTCAGAACCTGGGCAGGGAGTATCCCCTCATCATCAATGGCGAAAAGGTGATGACCCAGGACAAGATCAAGTCCATCAACCCGGCTCAGACGGGTCAGGTCGTCGGGTATGTCAGCAAGGCGGACCAGGCCCTGGCGGAAAAGGCCATGCAGGCCGCCGTGACGGCGTTTGAGACCTGGCGTTTCGTCGAGCCGGCCGCGCGGGCCCGCATCCTGTTCAAGGCTGCGGCCATGATGCGCCGCCGCAAGCATGAGTTCTCCTCCTGGATGGTCTACGAGGTCGGCAAGACGTGGCCCGAGGCCGACGCCGACACCGCCGAGGCCATCGACTTCCTGGAGTTCTACGGCCGTGAGATGATCCGGCTGTCCGAGACCCAGGTGCTCACCCGCTACATGGGCGAGGACAACGAACTGGAGTACATCCCCCTGGGCGTGGGCGTCGTCATCCCGCCCTGGAATTTCCCGCTGGCCATCCTGGTGGGCATGACCTCCGCCTCCATCGTCGCCGGCAACACCGTGCTGCTGAAGCCGGCCAGCGTTTCACCCATCATCGGCTACAAGTTCGCCGAGTTGATGGAAGAGGCCGGCCTGCCCAAGGGCGTTCTGAACTTCGTCCCCGGCTCCGGCGGCGCCATCGGCGACTACCTGGTCGGCCACCCCATGACCCGGTTCATCGCCTTCACCGGCTCCATGGAAGTGGGCCTGCACATCAACGAGCTGGCCTCCAAGATCGCCCCCGGCCAGAAGTGGATCAAGCGGGTCATCGCCGAGATGGGCGGCAAGGACGCCATCATTGTCGATAAGGAAGCGGACCTGGAGGATGCGGCCGTAGGCATCGTCACCTCCGCCTTCGGCTACGGGGGCCAGAAGTGCTCCGCCTGCTCCCGCGCCATCATTCACCAGGACGTCTACGACCAGGTGCTTAACCGCGTGGTCGAGCTGACCAAGGCCCTGCGCGTCGGCGACCCGACGGACCCCAAGACCAACGTCGGCCCGGTGGTGGATAAGAGCGCCTACGAAAAGATTGCGGAGTACGCCACGGAGATCGGCCCCAAGGAAGGCCGGCTGCTGGTGGGCGGCAAGAAGGGGCCGGAGAACGGCTACTTTGTGATGCCCACCGTCATCGCCGAGGTCGACCGCAAGGCCCGCCTCTTCCAGGAGGAGATTTTCGGGCCGGTGCTGGCCGTCACCAAGGCCAGGGACTTCGACCACGCCATCGAGCTGGGCAACGATTCCCTCTACGGCCTGACCGGCGCCGTCTACAGCCGCAACCGGCTGCACCTGGAGAAGGCCCGCCGCGAGTTCCACGTCGGCAACCT
>CALMNP010000448.1 GCA_937868875.1 uncultured Bacillota bacterium
ATAGGCCTGGTCCAGGCCCGCTTTCCCCAGTCCGTCACCGCCGGCGTGGCGAGCGTGCAGCACTTCCTGCACGAAGCCAAAGCCGTGGGCTGCGACATCATCTGCATGCCCGAAGCCTACCTGCCGGGTATGCGCGAGATGGGCTTTCCGGTACCCGCCTTTCCCCCAGCAGAGCAGCAGCAAGCGGTCGCGGCTGTTGCGGAGGTCGCCCGGGCGACAGGAGTGGCGGTCGTACTGCCCATGGAGCTGCAGAGCGAATCGGGGGTTTTCAACGCGGCCGTAGTGATCGACGAGGGGGGCAAGGTGCTGGGGTATCAGGCCAAGACGCAGCTCGACCCGACAGAGGACCATCTCTTCGTGTCTGGTCAAGGGCGCCGGCTCTTCACCGTCAAGGGTGTAACCTTCGGCATCGCCATTTGCCACGAGGGCTGGCGCTATCCCGAAACCGTGCGCTGGGCGGCCAGGCGCGGGGCCAGCATCGTCTTCCACCCCCATATCTGCGGCGGCCCTAACTCCACGCGCACCGTCACGGCGTGGGGGCAGGCGAACAACCCGTACTATGACAAGGCCCAGGTCTGCCGCAGCCTGGAGAACACCATCTACTTCGCCAGTGTTAACTACGCGCTGGAGCAGCAGGAATCGGCCACCTGCCTGATCTCGCCCGACGGCGAGTGCCTGGCCTTGGCGCCCTATGGGCAGGAGGTGCTGCTGGTGCACGAAATCGACCCCACGGCTGCCACCGGCCGGCTGGCCCGGCGCTACAACCCGAGCTGCTACGGGGAAGCCTGAGGCCGGTCCGATCCTAGCTTTAGCCGTACAAAAAGGTCGGGGCAGCCCATTCCCACCGGCCCTGCTGCGCTAGGATAACTCCTGGCAAAGCCAGCCGGCATACCGGCTGGCTTTCGTCTTCGTTCCAGGGGAATGTACGGCAGTATCTTGACGTGTACGTCACCTAATGGGTAGCATGGAGGCAAATGGGTGGGTGACCATCCGGCATTGCCCGCCTGGAGGAGAGCACGATCCATGGACGCATCCAAACAGACCATCTACACCATCGCCGACCTGGCGGCGGAGTTCGGCATTACGCCTAGAGCGATCCGGTACTACGAAGAGATGGGCCTGCTGACCCCGCAGCGGTCGCAGGAGACGCAGCAGAGGCTGTACGACCGCAGCGACCGGGCCCGACTCAAGCTCATCCTCCGTGGCCGGCGGTTCGGTTTCGGCCTGAAGGAGATCAAGGAACTGCTCAACCTCTACAGGGTGGATACGGGGGAGAAGGAACAGATGCGCCGCGCCATCGAGTACGGCGACAAGCACATCGCTGAGGTCGACGAGATGATTCGCGAGCTGCAGGAGACCAAAGAGGAGATGCTGGAGTTCCGGCGGCGATTCGAACGGATCCTGGCGGGAGAGGAGGACGGAGCGAAATAGGCCTGCCCGGGCGAGCGCCGTTGGCGCCGGTAGAGCGCGTGGGGAAGGGGAGAGCCCGTGTGTACGACTTCATGTTGACGCCGGAGGCCATCGCCTTCCGGGAGGAGGCGCGCCGGTTCGTGCGGGACGATGTCCCGCGTGAGCTGGTGCTGGCCATGGACGCGGAGCAGGTGCAGTACCCCAGGGAGTTCCTTGAGAAGGCCGCAGGGGCGCACCTCCTGGGGGCGCGGTTCCCCGTCGAGTACGGCGGCCGTGGCCTTAACTGGGTGGCTGAGGCTGCGGCGCTGGAGGAGGTCGGGGTACTGGGCACAGCCCTGGCCTGTCTGTACTCGCTGCCGAGCATTGTGGGTGAAGCCATCGTCCGCTTCGGCACGGAGGAGCAAAAGAGACGGTACCTGGCCCCGACCCTGAACGGCGTACTGACCACAGCCGAGGGCCTGACGGAACCGCGGGGTGGTTCTGATTTCTTCGGAGGGGTGACGCGGGCCCACCGGGACGGCGACGAGTACGTGCTGGACGGCCAGAAGCGCTTCATCGTCGGGGCGGAAGGCGCGGACTACTTCATGGTCTACGCCCGAACCAACCCCGACGCGCCGGCCCACGAATCGATGAGCGCCTTTCTGGTGGACCGCGGCCCCGGAGTCAAGGTCGAGTACGTCTACGGCCTGATGGGGACGCGCGGCGGCGGGACCGGCCGCGTCCGCTTCGACAAGGTGAGGGTGCCTGCCGCCAACCTTCTGGGGCGCGAGGGCGGGGCCTCGGAGATCTTTTACCGGATGATGGTGCCGGAGCGGATGACCAGCGCCGCCGGGGCCCTGGGCATGGCCCGTGCGGCCCTCGAGGTGGCGGCGGACTACAGCACCAAGCGCAAGGCCTTCGGCAAGAAGATCAAGGACTTCCAGGCCGTGAGCTTCAAGGTTGCAGACAGCCTGACCCAGCTGGACGCCGCGCGGGGCATCGTCTACGCGGCGGCCCGTGCGGCCGATGAGGACCGGGACCCGGCCCTGGTGCGCCGCCTGGTCTCGGAGGCCAAGAAGTTCGCCACCGACACCGCCTGGGCGGTGGTCAACAACGCCATGCAGGTGATGGGCGGCATCGGCTACACCAACGTCTTCCCCGTGGAGCGGCTGATGCGCGACACGCGCCTGATCATGATCTGGACCGGCACCAACGAGATCATGGACCTCATCATTCAGCAC
>CALMNP010000449.1 GCA_937868875.1 uncultured Bacillota bacterium
GCTTGCGTCCATGAAGACCCGCATTGAGGCCATGGTGGACGTGAAGGGCGTCGGCCCTGCAGCCGGCGGCCGCGGCGGCTTTGGGCGCGGGGGCAAGCGCGGCATGGGCCGCGGCCCGGGCTTCGGCCAGCCGTCCAACCAGAATTCGGGCGTCACCAATTCCTGAGAACATGACAGAAATGGCCGGCCGGGCCCGAGAGGGCCCGGCTCGCCGTGGTTGTGGGGTGAAACCGTGCAGGCCGGCTGGCATGTGCTGTTGGTAGAGGACGAGCCCCGCATGGCGGAAACCATGCAGGCTTATCTAGAAGCAGAAGGATACCGGGTCACTGTGGCGGGCACGGCGGCCGAGGCGCGGTCTTGCCTTAGGGAGGCGCAGGCCGCCGGCAGGCCTGTGGACCTGATGGTGCTGGACTGGATGCTGCCGGACGAGAGCGGTATCGACCTGCTGCGGGGCATCCGCCCGGAGTGGAGTCTGCCGGTGGTCATGGTGACCGCGCGCTCGGACGAGTTGGACAAGCTCCTGGGGCTGGAGATGGGCGCAGATGACTACCTCACCAAGCCCTTCAGCCTGAGGGAACTGGTAGGGCGCGTCCGGGCCGTGATGCGACGCGCCCGTCCGGCGCTGTTTGTGGCGGACGAAGTCCTGTCCTGCGGCGATCTGCAGGTCAACCTGAGCCAGCGGCGGGCCCTGCTTGGCCGGGTGGAACTGAATCTCACACCACGCGAGTTCGACCTCTTGGCCACCCTGGCCCGCCATCCCGGACGCGTTTTCACCCGCCTGCAACTTCTGGAGGCCGCCGGCGGCGACGCCTTCGGCAGCAGCGAGCGAGCGGTGGACACTCACGTCAGCAACCTGCGCCGCAAGCTGGAGGCCGACCCGGCGTCACCCCGCTACCTGCTGACGGTTCCGGGGGCCGGATACAAGCTGGCACCCGGCCTGGAGGCCTCTTCGGGGAGGCGCGACCAATGAGCCTGTCGAGGCGACTGACCCTCACGGCGGTGGTGGCGGCCCTGGTGGCCGCCTTCATCCTGGGCGGCGGGGCTCTCTTCAGCACGCGCGCCCTCTTTGACCGTTACGTGCAGCGCACGGCCGGCACCCGGCAACAGGTGCTGGTCGATGCGGTGGCCACCTACTACCGCAACAACGGCAGCTGGCAGGGGGTCGACTCCATCCTTCGGGACTTTCCCCTGATGGGCCCGGGATCCGGAGTCGGCGGCCGTGGCCGGATGATGGGCCCCGGGGCAGTCGCCCCCGGCCCGGGAGGTCCCGGGAGCGGCGGCACGGACTTCGGGAGCGGCGACCCTGGCGGGGCGAGCGGGGGCTGGAACCGCTTCGGCAGTGCGCCGGGACGGGCAGCGGCGGGAACCTGGGCCCTGTTGGATGAGAACCGCAAGGTGGTGGCCCGCTCCCCGGGAACTCTGGACCCCGGGAGCGGGCTGCCGGCCGGCCTGAGGTCGCCGCTGCAGCTGCCGGTGCGCGTCGACGGCAGAACGGTCGGCCACCTGCTGCTGTCCAGTGAGCTCTCCGGACTGCTGGGCTCGGTGGAGACGGAGTTCCGACGGTCCATTCTCACCTGGATACTGGTCAGCGCCCTGGTGGCCCTGGGGTTGGGTGTCCTGGCCGGCTGGCTTAGTTCCGCCGGCCTCAGGCGGCGTGCTAACGCCCTGGCGCTGGCTGCCGCCGCCGTGGGGGGACGCCGGTTTGAGGCTCGGGTGGAAGACACGGAATCCGACGAGCTCGGCCAGGTGGCCTCCTCCTTCAACCGTATGGCGGCGGAGCTGGAGCGCTCCGAACAGGCCCGGCGCCACCTGCTAGCCGACGTGGCGCACGAACTGCGCACGCCCCTGGCGGTCCTGCGGGGCCAATTGGAACTGCTGCAGGACGGCGTGACTCAACCGGACCCCGCCACTCTGGGGGCCTTGAACGACGACGTGCTGCGGCTCAGCCGGCTGGTGGGCGATCTGGAGCAACTCAGCCTGGCCGAGGCCGGGCGGCTGACCCTGCACTGGCAGGCTTTCACCCCGGGGACGTGGCTGGGCCAGGAGGTCGAGGTGTTCCGCGAAGCCGCGGCGGACCAAGGGGTCCGTCTCAGCCTGGAGACCTTAGAAACCCTTCCCTCTCAGGTGGAGGGCGACCCGGACCGGCTCGGCCAGGTGGTGGCCAACCTGCTCTCCAATGCCTTCCGGCACACGCCGCCGGGCGGGACCGTGACGGTGGCGGCGGGAGCCAGACCGGGGGGCTGGGGATTCACGGTGCGCGATACCGGGGAGGGCATCTCCCCGGAGGACCTGCCCCACGTCTTCGACCGGTTCTACCGGGCGCCGCGGCGGGGCGGGTCGGAGGACGCGCGGCCCGAGCCGGATAGGCACCGCGGCAGCGGCCTGGGGCTGGCCATCGTCAAGGGCCTGGTCGAGGCCCACGGCGGTCGGGTGACGGTGGAGTCGCAACCCGGCCAGGGCAGCGCCTTCGCGGTGTGGCTGCCTCTGCGGGCCGGCACAGGCGGGCACGGCGGTACGCCGCCCTCGCGTACATCGACGCTGCCACCAGCCCGGTGAGGAGGACGTCCTCAAATCTCTGGAAGCTTCTGGCGCGGAAGCTCCTGGGTGTCCACTATGCCTCCCGGCCGTAGGGAATATGACGACTTCGTCGTATTGTCGAGTGTCTGAGGGCGTGCCGCCCCAACCCGTCCCCCGGTACCGGCATCATCCCTGAGCCCTAGGAAAACGGCCCGCACTCCAACGAGTGCGGGCCGCGACGGGCGCCGGGTGGCTCCGTCCAAGGCAAGGCCGCTGTACCTACTTGAAGCTCTCGTCCAGGTAGAAGCTGCCCGAACCGGAGTATGAGTACACCTCAACGGTGTACGTCCCGGTGGCGGTTGGCAGGTAGCCGATGGTCTCCTGTCGCGCGGTCCCCTCGCTGGCCGCCAGCTGCGCCCCGCTTGGGCTGTACAGGTAGAGGTCGAAGTCCGGGCTGCCGCCGAACAAGCCGGGCGTGTAGTTGGCGATGATCAGGGTCAGGGCGACGGGCTTGCCGGTGTCCGTGACCGTCAGCGTGTAGGTCTTGGACTGCCCGGTCCCGCCCAGGCTGCCGGAGGCGTAGACGTGGTTCGGCACGGCCGGACCCGTCCCGCTGAAGCCGCCGGCCTGCTTCACCGCCTCATAGGCCTGGAGGCGGCCGGCGCCGTAGTCAATGTCCGTACCCGCCGGGCCCCAGTCCAGCGCTGTACTCATGAGCAGACTCTTGACCTGGGCTGGCGTCAGACCCTGGTTGGCGGCCAGCATCAGGGCCACGGTGCCGGAGACGAACGGCGTGGCCATGCTGGTGCCGCTGTAGGACACATACTGGTTGGTCGTTCCGGCCTTGGCGGCCATGATGTTGACGCCGGGGGCGGCGATGTCGGGCTTGATCCGCCCGTCCGCCGTGGGGCCGCGGCTGGAGAAGCTGGCGAGGCTGAACCCCTTCTCGCCCGTATCGGCCATGGCGCCGACCGTAACCGCGTTGGCGGCGGCCGCCGGCGAACCGATGGTATAGCGGTCAGGCCCGCTGTTGCCGGCCGCCACCACGGCGACGATACCGTTCGTCACAGCGTTGTTGACGGCCGTGGAGATGGAGTCGGTGCCGTCGGACGAGCCGCTGGACCCGAGGCTCATGCTCATGATGCGGACGTTGTAGGTAGCCTTGTTCTGCACCACCCAGTTGACGCCGTTGACGATCTGGGTGGTGGTGCCGGAACCCTGCTTGTTCAACACCTTGACGCCGACCAGGGCCGCTCCGGGCGCCACGCCGGCGTAGGTTCCGCCGGAGGCCGCGCCGGTGCCGGCGGCGATGCTGGACACGTGGGTGCCGTGGCCGTGGTCGTCATAGGGGCTGGTCTTGGAATTCACGTAGTCCTTCCAGCCGATGACCTTGCCGGCCAGGTCCTGGTGCGCCGCGTCGATGCCGGTGTCCACCACGGCAATGACGATGTCGTTCTTGGAGTACGTGGACGCGCTGCCGTCCAGATTGCCCGTCACGCCAAAGTCCGTGCGGGCCTTGGCCGCGCCGAAGTCCCGCGTCGCGGTGTCAAGGAAGGCCTGCACCGGCAAGTCCTCCTCAACGCGGACGACCATCGGCAGGCGCGCCAGGGCCTCGATCTGCCCCTTGGTGAGGGAGGCGGACATACCCTCGAGGGCGTCGTGCCAGCGGGCCTCCGTTTGGAAGGGGCCCACCTGACGCGCCAGGGCGTCATAGGCCCGGTCGTCCATGACCTGGTTCCACTGCACGATGACCTGGAAGCGTTCTCCGCCGGACGCACTGGCGAGCAGGCTGTCCAGGTGTTCCGTGATCCGGTTGCCGTCCACGTCGTAGTTGACGATGGCCTCAGGACGTGGTGCCGCGGGGGTCTTGGGTCCCGCAGCGGCCGCCGGGGTTACGCCCAGAGCCAGGATCAGAAGCAGGGCCAGGGTCAGGCTAGCAATGCGTCGGGACATGGTTCATCCTCCTCATGGCACTTGGGTTTGGGCTCTTTGGACCGGAACCGGAACAGGGACCGGAACCGGAACAGGTCACCCGTGGGGCTTGGGGCGGCACCACCTCCCGGTCAGGGCGGGCCGGTACCGGCGAAAAGGCAGAAGCACCCCACCGCAGGTGAAGGGTGGGGTGCTTCCAGAAGGGGGAAATCTGGGGCGGAAGAGCGACGATTCTTGCCAGCAGCCAGGCAGCCCTAGCGCGTTTCGCGCCGTAGGTCCACGGCTTTGCAGTCGCCGGATTTCTCCGGGTTTGCCCTGTGGTACCCTCACTATAGGACGGGGTGGACAGGCCGGCCATAGGACCGGGGTCCCATCCTGACGACTCATTTCGTCATCTCCCCCGGCGCGGTTCGACATCATTCGCCAGGACGTTGGTCCGGTAAACGGGAATACTGTACCGACCGCGTTCGCCAGGACCAGCCCGCGGTGCGGACGAACAGGAGGAATCCCATGCGAGCCGTGATGCCCTTGCTTGCTTCCATAGCCTCGCTGCTGGTTCTCTGGAAGGCCTGGGCCGAGGGGCCCGACCTGGGTGGGCTGATGCTGGCCCTCGGGCTGGCGGTAGTGGGAGCGCTCCTGGGCTGGCGGGCCATGCTCCAGCAGCGGACCCCCGGGGAGGACATCCCCACCCGCGCCGCAGCCGCCGACCGCCTGGCGGGTCTGGCAGCGGTGGCGGCGGGCGGGCTATCCTTGATTCTGCTCGTCGTTTTGTCCCTGGCGCGGATCGGCCGCCCGGCCTAGGCCGAAGGGCGGAAGGTGGGTCAGGGCGGGGCGGCAGGAGTCTTGCCCGAATCTGCTGAAACTACCAAAGGTTTGGGGGCTCATGAGGACGTGCAGTTGGGTCACCTTCCCCGGGCACGGCCGGCCCAGGTGCCCCACTCCTCTGGAGGAGGCGCCGCGCCTGAGCGCAGCCATCGGCGGCCCGCGTATTCTGGTAGAAGCGGGATGACCAGACGGGCCTCGCCCTGGGCGGCAACAAGGCCCGTAAACTCGAGTTCCTGATGGGCGAAGCGCT
>CALMNP010000450.1 GCA_937868875.1 uncultured Bacillota bacterium
ACACTATCCTCTTCGTCGGCAGCGTCAGATGTGTATAAGAGACAGCTTCAGGCCACCTGCAACGTTTCTGACAAGCGTCATACCGATAACCGGATTGTAGACTTGCCCGGCAAGAGCAGCCTTCTTTTTGGCCTCGAGGTAAGCCGGAACACTGAGAGGCTTGTTGTCGGGATCTACAGTGATCACCTGCTGCCCGCTGAGCTCATAAGGAGGCCTTTCGAGCATATAGCCGAGGCCGTAGGTCAACGTCAGCTTGGGGCGGAGATGCCAGGTGTCGGTAAAGTACGCATTGTAGAAGGGAATGATGGCCCGGGGAAACATCGGCGTCCCCACCGGGTTCAGGGTCAGGTCAGGCAGCTTGCGCGTGAAGAGGGCCTGAGGCTGGTTGACCAGGCCCAGCACCTGTGCGTAGAGACGGTTCCAGGGCGTCAGGGAGCTGCTGGGCAAGCCGGCAGGCTGATAGGCCGAGGTGAACTGGATGCCCGTGTCGTAGATTTGATAAACCAGCGCGGACATGATGCCGGCGCCATTGTCCGTACGGTACATCTGGTTGAGATTCCGCTGGTAGCTGCCGCCGAACTGGAACAGGTGATTGCCTTTGAGGTAGCTGAGGTCGTCGCGGATGGCCTTGTCCTGGCCATTCCACTCGCGCGCGCGCACGCTCTGATTGTTGACGTTGTAAGGGATCAGGGCGTTCGCGGTTTCACCGCCGATCTCGATCGCGCCCGCGAGACCCGGAAGCTGCGGCGGGGCCATGGCCGAAGCATAAGCCCACAGGTTGCGGACATAACTGAAGCGGACATCATTGGTCAGGTGGTTCGTGAGCGTGGTCGTAAGCCCGAACACCATGGACCAGGGCTGGCTCGGTGTGGTGTACACGGAGCATGCTTCCCCGAACTTGCAGCCCGGCAGCAAACCGCCTATGTCATACTGGTCGCTCCCATATGCGTTGTACTTGTAGTAGCGGTAAGACGACATGAAGTGCCACATCGGACCAAAGTCATGGTCAAGTCTGGCCACAAAGGTATTGGAAGTCTCCGGCAGTTTGATGGGCGTGAGATAGCCCTGAGTATTAGCTGTGTCACCGGCTTGCGGGTCGTTCGGCAAGGGCATGTACTTCTCCCAAAGCTGCTTGACAATGGGGTTCAGGCCGATCCCGCGCGGATCGCAGGGCGTGTTGCTCGGGCCGCAAGTTGCCGGCTGGTAGGTGATGCCCTTCACGGTTACCGGATAGGGGTTAAGGTTGTATGGTACGTACTTGCCGGCGGCGTTCTGCACTTGGATGACTCCCGCCCGCATCAACTCCGTCGGTACCACTTTGACAACCGTGGTGGCGTTCGGGTATCGGTACCCCTCGTAGTTGCCGAAAAGGAACCACTTCCCGCCCAGAAAGTCCTTGGGTATCACAGGTCCGCCCGCGGTCGCCCCAAAGCGGTTGTAATGACTCGAGGGCAGCGGCGTGTAAGGCAGGCCGCTTCGGGCGTCAGGCGTACGGTTGTTCCTCCAGGTGTTGGCGGCTCCCACGTTGCTCCCATAGTAGTACTCGTAAAGCGAGCCGTGCAGCCGACCGGTGCCGCGCTTGGTAACCATCTGAACCTGGCTGCCCGCAGAGTTGGCGAAGTCGGCCGTCTGGTTGCTCGTCCCCATCTTGAATTCTTCCACACTCTCGACGGGAGTCGGCAACACACCGGTAGAGATGCTACTGAGACCAGCAAGG
>CALMNP010000451.1 GCA_937868875.1 uncultured Bacillota bacterium
GCCTAGCCCCAGGAGTCCAGGCACCCGGCCAGCAGTGCGACGCCGCGCTCCAGGTCCCCCTGGGGCAGGTAGCTGAAGGAGAGCCTCAGGTGGCGGGCTCCGGCCTTTGCTTCCGACGGGAGGAAGAAGTGGCGGCCCGGCACGTAGGCCACCCCGCACGCCAGGGCGGGTGCGAGCAACTCCTGGCTGTCATAGCCTTCAGGCAGGGTGACCCAGACGAAGAACCCTCCCTCCGGCCGCGACCAGCTAACCCGGTCGGGCATGTGCCGCTCCAGGGCGGCCAGCAGCCAGTCCCGGCGCTCTGCGTAGCGTTGCCGCAGAGTCGCCACGCGCCGGTCCAGGTCCACTGCGTTCAGGTACTGAGCGGTGACCGCCCAGCCCAGGGGGTGGTCCAGGTCCTTCTTGAACAGGGCGGCGGCCTTCATCAGCCAGCCCGGACCGGCCAGCCAGCCGACGCGCAGGCCGGGAGCCACCACCTTGGAGAGTGAGCCCACGTAGACCACGCGCCCATCCCGGTCGAGGCTCTTCAGAGTCGGCGGCGGTGACCCGAAGGCCAGCTCACCATAGGCGTCGTCCTCCAGGACCAGGAAGTCGTAGTCCGCGGCCAGTTCCAGCAGCCGCCGCCGGCGCTCGGCCGTCAGGGCGGTCCCGGTCGGGTTCTGAAAGGAAGCCACCGTATAGAGCACCCTGGGCAACGGCAGGCCGTGGGCGCGGCGACGCGCCAGGTCGGCCGCCATGGCCTCGACGTCCAGCCCCTGCCTGTCCACAGGATAGGACACGGCGTGGGATGTGTAGTTGCGGAGAATCTCCAGGGCCTCCATGTAGGTGGGAGCCTCCACCGCCACCAGGTCATCCGGACCCAGCAGAGCGCGGGCAGCCAGGTCGATGGCCTGGCAGGCGCCACTGGTCACCAGCAGCTCTTCCCCCTGCACGGGCATGCCGCGTCCGGCCATGCGGGCCGCCAGCAACCCCGGCAGGGCGGCCATGGACCGGCTGCCCAGGTAGTGCAGGGGCAGGTCGCCCTCCTCGGCCAGCAGGCTGCGGGTCGCGGCCTCCAGGTCGGCCACCGGCACGGAGTCGGGAAAGGGGTAGCCGGCGCTCAGCCTCACCACACCCGGCGGCAGGGGCGGCATCCAGCCGCCCGGCGCCGGGTAACCCAGGGCCTCCCTGGCGGCCGGGGACAGGAACCGCCCTGCGGCCGTGTCGGTCAGCCGGCGCATTGCAGCACCTTCCCCAGGAAGGCCCGCGTGCGTGCCTCCCGCGGCCGGTCGAAGACCACCTGCGGCGGCCCTTCCTCCACGATGAAGCCACCGTCCATGAACAGCACCCGGTCCGCCACCTCCCGGGCGAAGCCCATCTCGTGGGTGACCACCACCATGGTCATGCCCTCGGCCACCAGTTGCTTCATGACCGCCAGGACCTCGCCCACCAGTTCCGGGTCCAGGGCCGAGGTGGGCTCGTCGAAGAGCATGGCCTTGGGCTCCATGGCCAGGGCCCTGGCGATGGCGACCCGCTGCTGCTGGCCGCCGGAGAGTTGCCCCGGGTAGGATGAGGCCTTGTCCGCCAGGCCGACCTTGACCAGCAAGGCCGAGGCCCGCTCCCGGGCCGCGGCGGCCGTCTTCTTCTGCACGGTCAATGGGCCACTCATCACGTTCTCCAGGGCGGTCATGTGGGGGAACAGGTGAAACCGCTGGAACACCATGCCCAACTCGGCCCGCACGCGGTCCAGGGCCTTCCCCCCGGTGGGCAGCGGCTCACCGGCGATGGTGATGACGCCCTCGGTGGGGTCCTCCAGCCGGTTGATGCAGCGCAGCAGGGTCGACTTGCCTGAGCCGCTGGGGCCGATGACGCAGACCACCTCGCCGGCCCGCACCTCCAGGTCGACGCCGCGCAGGACCTCCAGGTCGCCGAACTTCTTGCGGAGCCCCTCGACCCGAATCATTCCGTGCGCAGCCCCCTCTCCAGACGGCCGGCCAGCCGGGAAATGGTGAAGGTCATGACCAGGTAGATGGCGGCGGCGCTCAGATAGGCCGGAAAGGGCTTGTAGGTCCGAGAGGCCACCAGTTGGGCGGAGCGGATGAGGTCCGTCAGGGCGATCATGGCCACCACCGACGACTCCTTGAGCAGGGTCACGGCCTCGTTCACCAGCGGTGGGATGACGCGGCGGAAGGCCTGGGGCAGGATGACCTGCCGCATCGCCTGCCCGTAGGACATGCCCAGCGACCGGGCCGCCTCCATCTGGCCTCGATCCAGGGACTGGATGCCTGCCCGCACGATTTCACCAACGTAGGCGCTCGAGTTCACGCCAAAGGCCACGACGGCGGTGTGGAACTCGTTGACCTGCCAGCCGAGCGCCTGGGGAATGCCGTAGACGATGAGCAGGAGCTGCACCATCAAGGGCGTGCCGCGCAGGATCTCCACGTAGACGCTGACCACGGCGCGCAGGGGATCCCAGGGGGAGATGCGGGCCAGCCCCACCAGGGTGCCCAGCGTGATGCCGATGGCGGCGGCGAGAACGGTCAGCTGCAGCGTCAGGGCGGCGCCCTTCAGGAGGAGCGGGCCGTTTTGCGCCAGGTAATCCATCACGAAATCGCCTCCCGGACCGGGTCCGGACATGGCGCGAGGGGGCGGCTGCCCGCCCCCTCCACGCGCCGGTCAGGACGCACTACTTGAACCACTTGGCGACCAGGGCGTCAAAGCTGCCGTCCTGCTTCATCTTGGCCAGCACGCCGTTGACGAACTGCGTCAGGTCCGGCGTGTCCTTCCGCAGGGCGAAGGCTGTGTCCTTGGCCGGCGTCTCCGCCGCGATCTTCAGCACCGGGTTGGCCTTGATGAAGGCCTCGGCCACGACCTTGTGCAGGTAGAGCGCATCCGCCTGCTTGGAGGCGACGGCGGTGGCCGCCTCGGTGAACAGGTTGTACTCCTTGACGTTGATGCCGCCGACCTTCTTCGCGGCATCCGCCTGAACGGTGCCAAGCTGGACGGCCACGGAGTGCCCCTTCAGATCCTCCAGCCCCTTGACCGGCGTGGACCAGTCCGTGCGCACCACGATGGCATCAGTACCAACCAGGTAGGGATCGGTGAAGTCCACGGCCTGCTTGCGCTCGGCCGTGACGCTGACGCCGGCGGCCATGACGTCGAACTTCTTCGACTGCAGGGCCGGAATCAGGCCGTCAAACCCCATCTGCACGATCTCCAGCTTCACGCCCAGAGCCTTGGCGACCTCGGTCATGAGGTCGACGTCGAAGCCGATGACGTTGTTCTGCGTGTCCAGGGACTCAAAGGGCGGGTAGTCGGGCGAGGTGCCAATCTTGAGGGCGCCGGCCGCCTTGATCGCGTCCAGGGTGGGAGTGGCGGACGGCGCGGGAGCGCCGGCCTGCTGACTGCCGTTCGGGGCCGGGGCGGCCTTGTCGGCGGCCTTGCTGCAACCGGCGAGCAGAGACGTCACCATCAACACAAGAAGAACCAGGGCTACCGGGCGTTTCACTACATTCAGCCTCCAGTTGTTCAAGCCTGTCTTTGCATGATTATACAGAGGTATTTACAGCGATGTCTAGGGGGAACGTAAAAAAGCCAGGATTTCTCCTGGTTTTTTGCAATTGCCTGGGGCATAATTGACCGTCGGCAAGTTGTCGATTATGATTGTTGGAAAGACTTTCCTGATGGAGGATAAACCATGGACAAGCGGCTGGACGGTAAGGTGTGTGTCGTCACCGGCGCGGCAATGGGGATCGGTGCAGCGACGGCGGTCAGGTTGGCCTCAGAGGGCGGGATTGTGATTCTGGCGGATCTGGACGAGGCTGTGGCCGGCCAGGTTGCGGCGAAGATCAGGGCGGAAGGCGGTCGGGCTGAAACCGTCGCGTGCAACGTCGGCCAGGAAGAGGACGTGAAGAACCTGATCGCCGGCGTGGATAAAAAGTACGGCCGGCTGGACGTGCTCGTCAATAACGCCGGCATTGCCGGCCCCACCGGACGGATCGACGACATCTCCCTGGACGGCTGGAACAAGTTGATGGCAGTGAACCTGACCGGCGTCTTCCTCTGCACCCGGGAGGCCCTGCCGATCATGCGCCGGCAGCAGGGAGGCAGCATCATCAACGTGTCGAGCATCTACGGCCTGATCGGGTCCCAGGACGCCGCCCCCTACCATGCCAGCAAGGGCGCCGTCCGCCTCTTCACCAAGGCCACCGCCCTGCAGGTCGCGAAGGACCACATCCGCGTCAACTCCGTCCATCCGGGCTTCATTCAAACCCCCATGGTCGAAGGCTACGCCAAGGCCTCCGGCAACGCTGAAGCCGTCATGGGCGCCCTGGCCACCCTGCATCCCCTCGGGCGGCTCGGGAAGGCGGAGGAAGTGGCCGCTGGCATCGCCTTCCTCGCTTCGGAGGACGCCTCGTTCATGACCGGCTCGGAACTGGTCATCGACGGCGGGTACACGGCCCAGTAGCCGGCCCCCCCGTTCCCCTTCACAAGGCAAAGAACCATGCGGCCCAAAGGCTGGGCTGCATGGTTCTTTTCACGGTCTCCCGAGCCGGCCAGGTTTCCCCTATCCAGGGAGCGGCGGAGCCTTTGAGCGCTGGCCACGGGTTCTGGCGAAGCCGTAGTTGAGCAACCGAACGGCGTCCTGCCATCGATTTGCCGAGTGAAAGACCACGGCGATAAGGCGACGCCCATCCCTTGTCGCCGAAGCGACCAGGCATCTTCCAGCCCGCGGTGTGGTCCCCGTTTTCACCCCATCGGTCCAGGCGTATCGCCAAAGCAGCTTGTTCGTATTGCGCAGGCGCTTTTCCCGCCCGTGCCTCCCCTCCGGCCCAACGACCCGCTCCTTGCTCCCCACGACCTCGGCAAACACCGGATTGGCCATGGCATGGCGTGCCATCAAGGCCATATCCTCGGCGGTGGTGTAGTGGCCTGGGCGGTCAAGGCCGTGGGGCGTGACGAAGTGGGTATCCTTTGCCCCCAGGCCGGCCGCCTTCTCATTCATCAGCCGGACAAAGCCCTCGACCGTTCCGGCGATGTGTTCCGCTATGGCTATGGCGGCGTCGTTGCCCGAACGCATCAACATGCCCACAAGCAGGTCCTCCAGGCGATACCTCTCGTGCTCCCTCAATCCCAGGCGGGAGCCGCGTCGGGCGGCCGCCCGGCGCGAGACGACCACCAGGTCATCCAGTTTCCCGAGTTCGAGGGCCAGCACAGCCGTCATGATCTTGGTCGTGCTGGCGGGCGCCATGCGCCGCCGGCCGTGCCTCTGCCAGAGCACCGAACCGATCTCATCCATCACCAGCGCCGCAGCCGAAGATACCTTCAGCAGCACATCGAGCACCTGCCCGCCATTGGAGCAGGAGGTCAGATGGGAAACCCGTCTGACCTCAGCCTATATAGTCCTTCAGTATTCTGCTCCGGCTCGGATGCCTCAGCTTGCGTAGGGCCTTGGCCTCAATCTGGCGAATGCGCTCACGCGTTACACCGAAGGCAGGCCCCACTTCTTCCAGGGTCCGGGTGGATTCGCTTCCATCAGGTTCCGTTTCGCCGCAGCTTCGCCCTGCTCGACTCGCATCGCCAGTTTGACTGCTCCTCCGGGCTGCCGGGCAGGTCGTCCCAGTCTCGTTTCGTCATGCAGAACCCTCATCTCTGTTCGAAAGTCCTAAGAAGAGGGCCCCGACGCGAACACGTCAGGGCCCTCTTCTATGATCGCTGCATACCGAACGGGGTTCGAGGCACCGTCCAGACCGCGCCCAGCCTATTCCCCGGTGCTGGCCTCTCTGGGCGTCAGTCGGGCCAGAAGGGCCGCACCCCCCAGGCCCAGAACCAGCAGGCCGGCAATCAGGGCCACCACGCCGGGCCAGCCACGGGAAGAGTAAAGGTCGCCGCCGGCGGTGCCGGCCAGGCTGGAGCCCAGGTAGTAAAAGAACAGGTAGAGCGAAGAAGCGGCACCCTTGTTGGTCACGGCCCGTTCCGTCACCCAGCCGCTGGCGATGGAGTGGGCGGCAAAGAATCCGAACGTGAAGACCGCAACGCCCAGGACCTTGAGGGCCAGTGGCGCCCCCAGGGTGATGACCGCTCCCGCCAGTTCGATGGCGACACCGACCCAGAGCACCCGGCGCCGGCCGTAGCGGTCCGAGAGGCGGCCCATCCAGGTGGAGCTGAAGGTGCCGAAGATGTAGATCAGGAAGATCCATCCGACCAGGCCGGCGCTGAGGCTGTAGGGCGGTGCCATCAGATCATAGCTGATGTAGTCGTAAAGCGTGACGAAGCTGCCCATGATCAGGAAGCCAATCGCATACAGGTACAGGAGACCCGGGTCGCCAAACGATTGGACGAGGGATCGCACCAGGCGGCGTAAGCCCAGCGGCTGGGCGTGAAAGTGCCGCGAAGGCGGCAGGGTCCGCCAGAACCAGAGGGCGCACAGCAGGCTCAGCACGCCGATGGACCCAACAGCGGCCCGCCAGTTCCAAAGGTCCGCAACCATGCCGGCGATGATGCGTCCACCCATGCCGCCCACGGAGTTGCCGCTGACGTAGAGCCCCATGGCCACGCCCAGGTAGCGCGGATCGATTTCCTCCGCCAGGTAGGCCATGGCAGTGGCAGGCAGGCCGGCCAGCACCAGGCCTTCCAGGGCCCGCAGGACCAGGAGGCCGTGGTAGGACGGCATGAAGGCTGCCAAGACACCAATGACGCCGGTGGCAACGAGGGAAAAGGACATGACTCGCTTGCGGCCCAGCGAGTCGGCCAGTGGACCGGCGAAGACCATGCCCACGGCCAGGGCGGCGGTGGCCAACGAGACGGAGAGGCTGGCCACGGCCGGCGTGATGTGGAATCCTTCCGAGAGCAGCGGAAGCAACGGCTGCGTGGCGTACAGGCTGGCGTATGTAGCGAGTCCACCGGCGAACAGGGCCAGCGTGACTCGCCGGAAGGCAGGCTCCCCTTGCTTCAAGTGACCCAACGGCAAATCTTCTTTCTCTGAGAATCGACAGGCCCCATTATAAAACAACAGGCTTCAAA
>CALMNP010000452.1 GCA_937868875.1 uncultured Bacillota bacterium
CCGTTACCCTTTTTGGTGACCTCCTAAATAGATTCTTTGGCATGCGGTTAGGAGAGGCCATACCAGAAAGAGTGCTCCCAATATCGACGCGGCCACCACAGAATATTCAGCTCTTGATTACTGACGAACTGGAGCAGGTCGACCGACTGCTGCAAGCTGGAAGCAGACGGGGTACACAGGCAGCGTCACGTCTCCGTTCGGTTCTGGCATTGGTTACTGGAACGAGGGAAGGGCATGAAGTCGTCCGCGAGCAAGAGATACAACTTACCATCACGCGTAGAAAGAAAGGACAGGATTGGTCTGTGCTCCTACCGGAGATTGCCCAGCTCAGGTTGGAAACGCAGGGTGAGGGTATCGTTCTTGGGTACAGGCTAACTAAGGATGAGGGAGCGCCCGTCCGGTTCGCTAGAGAAGGGGAACCGGTTGTCGGAACTCTGATCAAACAAGAAGTTAACGTATGGGATAAATTCAACCTTAGCTTTATGGACCTCGTTCAAAAACTAAAGCTCACAACTTCAAAGACATCGGCATTGATCATGGAGTTCAAGATCAAAGATGATCCGGAGTGCTACCGCGTCTTGCGAAGACGGGGACAGGTTTTTAACGGCTACAGTAAAAAGGCACTAGAGCGCCTTCGTCGTGAGTTGCATGGAGGAGTCGACGTAGACGTCATCTGGGCCAAATATCGTGGTCGACTGGCCCCCGGCAGAGGACGTAAACATAATGACCGCTCAGCCCGGGCAGTTCGCGCCACGGCCGCCTCATGACCACCGGAAAGTAGTGGTGTAAATTCTCCGGGGCCTGTTGACAAAAGGGCCACCGTTATGTGTTCCTAGCGGATGTAACTACCACATCACATTCGCGAGGAGGAACACCACGGTGGCCAGTAACAGCATGGCATTCCTGGACGCGACTGGCGGCGCGTTCGTAGCGTCCGGCCCCGGCCTCTTGAGCTAGAGCCCGTAGAGCGTCCGAAAGCTGCACGTATCCCCCGGCGCCGCCGTGAAGAGCGTATCGGTGATCCCCTTGTAGAGGCCCTCCGCCAGGAACTGGCGGAACCGGTCGCTCTTCAGGCAGGCGGCATCCCCCGGGTTGGTCAGGTAGAGGCACTCCGCCAGAATGGCGGGGAAGTTCGTGTTCTGCAGGACGTAGTAGTAACTCCGCCGGTCCGTCTCGCTCACCAGGCGGCAGATCACACCCTGATCGACCCACGGGCAGGTGGGACTGCCCCAGCGGTTGATCTGGTCCCGAAGAGCCAGTTGGGTCAGGCAGGCCGCCCGCTTCGACATCGCATTGATCGACGGAGTCCCCTCGGTGCCGCATTTGTAGTAGGTCTCCGTCCCGCGCATGTTCGGATCAGGGTTCCCGTTCTGATGGACGCTCAGGAAAAGCGCCGGGCCGGACGCGTTGGCCAGATCCCACCGGTAGCGAAGGCTAACATCGTAATCGCCGTTCCGTGTGTACCAGACCCGGTCGATCCGCTTGTCGGCCAGGAGGAGCGGCCGGAGCTTCCAGTAGGCGATGTCGAAGTTGACATCCTTCTCCACCAGCCCGCTGGCCGCGGCGCCGGTATCTTCCGGGCCTCCGTGCCCCGGGTCGATGCAGACCCGCACCTTGGCCGGCTCCGGCATCCAGACCGTGACATGAGCCGGGTCGTTCCGTATCCAACCCTGGTTCCCGTTATGCAGGGTCACCTGAAGCCAGGCGTGATCATCGGTCGCTATGAAATGGGGCACATACCCCCCGACCACGAGGTAGCCAATGGCGGCGCCTTCGGCCGAGGGACTTTCGTAAACGGGCATCCGAAAACCGGCGGCGCCCCGGATCGTGGCGATGCCCGTGTAGACGAGGGTGCCCGGCTGTCCCGCCTGAGGCGGATCAGCCCCTTGCGACGGCATGTGCTGCGGTCGGTTTGGAAACCCCATCGGAGAAACAGGCCAATAGAGCATCTTCCTCCCCCTTGGTGCTTTGGTTCCCACGATTCCAGTTCCCGCAGTATGGTATGCAAGGACGCCCCCGGTGACAGAGAGAGGCGCTAAGGGCGATCCAGCAGACCTCAGTCATTAATCGATGGGGATGACCAACCCCGACTCGCCGTCCACCCGCACCCGCTGGCCGTCCCGCAGGCGGCGGGTCGCGTCGGGGATGCCTACCACCGCCGGGATGCCGTACTCCCGGGCCACCACCGACCCGTGGGACATGATGCCGCCAATCTCCATCACCAGGGCGCCGGCGGTGAGGAAGAGCGGAGTCCAGGCCGGGTCCGTGCCGGGGGCCACCAGTACCTCGCCCTGCTCCAGCTTCGTCCCCTTGGGGTCACGAATCACCCGGACCCTGCCCTCATGGACGCCGGGCGAGGCTGCGGTGCCAACGAGAGCCCCCGCCACGGTCACGGGCGCGCCGTAGAAGGCCTCGCCCTCACTGGTCAGCACCCGGGGGATAGACCGGCGGCCCAATTCCCGCTGGTACTCCGCCCGGTTGGCGGCAGCCAGGGCCCGCAGGTCGCGCCGCTCGGCCGGGGCACCCGAGTCACGCCGACCAACCGGGCCGCCTGGGTCACGCGGGTCTCTCGGCTCGGTATCGCCCTCGCTGCCCTGCCAGTCCCGGAACCACAGGAAGTAGATGTCCTCCGCCCGATCCAGCCGGCCGGCCGCGACCAGGTCTTGCCCGATCGCGCCCAAAACACGGCGGAAGAGGGCGAACATCCGGACAGCAAAGAACTTGGGATACTCCCGCGTCCCGGCCAGGGCGCGAACCCGAGAAAGCATAAACCGCATGAGTGCTGCCCTGAGGAACCCCTTTTCCCGGCGCACCCGCGCCACCAGAGCGGCGGCAGCCCGCTCCGCCTCCGCCGCTCCCTGCCGGAAGTGGGCCTCGGCGTCGGTCTCATCCCCCTGGGTCAGGTAGGTGCGCAGCGTGTTCAGCACCTGCTCCGGCTCGTCCCGCCAGCGGGGCATGCCCACATCGATCTCCCGGACACCCCGGTGACCGTACCGGTCCAGGAACGCCCGGACGCCGGGGTGATCCGCTGAGGGCTCGGCGCCCTCCGCCTTAAGCTGCTGGGAGAGGCGCCACAGGGCCAGGTCCATCTCGGTGGTGGGGTTGTGGGGCAGGGCCCGGAGGACCGGCTGGATGAGGGACCCGTCGCCGAGCCACTCCTC
>CALMNP010000453.1 GCA_937868875.1 uncultured Bacillota bacterium
ACACGGGGCGAGGTTGACGGTGAACCACCCACGGTACGCCACGGTAGTGGTGTACTTCTTTTTTGCCCAACACCTGGCCCATCACGGGCCAATCCCCGCGGCGGGAGGCGACCCTCATGGCCTTACAGGAAAAGAGCGCTGCGAAAAGTAAAGCGCAGCAACCGCTGGCTGCGCCCACGCTCTCGCTGCCCAAGGGCGGCGGAGCGATCAGCGGCATGGGCGAGAAGTTCGCCGCCAACCCGGTCACGGGCACGGCGTCGCTGAGCGTGCCCATCCCCACCAGTCCCGGCCGCAGCGGTTTCGGCCCGGCACTCGCGCTCTCCTACGACTCCGGCCACGGCCAGGGCCCGTTCGGCCTCGGCTGGAGCCTCTCGCTGCCGGCCATCACCCGCAAGACGGACAAGGGCCTGCCCCAGTATTGTGATGCGGCCGAATCGGATGTCTTCATCCTGTCCGGCTCCGAAGACCTGGTCCCGGTGCTCCTGCCGAGCGGCGAGCGCTTCGAAGACACGAACAGTGCCCCGGGTTTCACCATTCATCTTTACCGCCCCCGCGTGGAGGGGCTGTTTGCGCGCATCGAACGCTGGACCGCGGCTGATGGCGACATCCACTGGCGATCGATCTCCAGGGACAACGTTCTCACCCTCTATGGCACGGACGCCAGATCGCGCATCTGCGACCCCGCCGATGACCGGCGCATCTTTAGCTGGCTGATCGCGGAAAGCCGCGATGACAAGGGGAACGCCACCGTCTATGAATACAAGCCGGAGGATGGCGCGGGGGTCGACCTGACCAGTGCGCACGAACAGAACCGCGGCGATCGTGCCGACGCCAGGCGCACCGCCAACCGCTACGTGAAAAGGATTCTCTACGGCAACCGTACGCCGCTGCTGGACAATGCGGGGCAGCGGCCCCGCTTCCTGACAGCGGAGCAGTTGAAGCATGCGGACTGGATGTTCAAGGTGGTCTTCGACTACGGAGAACATGATCCGGCCGACCCGAAACCAGACGACCCGGGCGACTGGCACTCCCGGAGCGACCCGGTCTCCAGCTATCGCGCCGGTTTTGAGGTGCGCACCTGCCGGATCTGCCGGCGCGTACTGATGTTCCACGTCTTCCCAGAGGAGCCGGGCGTGGGGCAGGACTGCCTGGTGCGGTCTACGGCCTTCGACTATCAGGAGACGCCCATCGCCACCTACATGACCGCCGTCACCGAAAGCGGCTACAAGCGTAAGGGCGGCGGCGGTTATCTGCAGCAGTCCCTGCCGCCCCTGGAGTTTCTATACAGCCAGGCCGTCGTCGGGGAGGCGATCGAAACGATCGATCCGGACAGCCTGGGCAACCTTCCCCAGGGTGTGGACGGCGCCGTCTACCAGTGGGTCGACCTGGACGGTGAGGGGCTCCCGGGCATCCTCGCCAAACAAGGCGACGCCTGGTTCTACAAGCGGAACGAATCGGCCTTGATGCGTGACAGCGCCACGGGGGCCTGTGCGGTCCGCTTCGCGCCCGTCGAGCAGGTGGCCCGGATGCCCGCCGGCACCGCGCTCGGCCCGGCCCAGTGGCAGTTCCTCGATCTGGCCGGCGACGGACAGGTCGACCTGGTGAGACTGACCCCGCCGGTGAGCGGCTTTTTCGAACGCACCGGCGACGCCGAATGGGAGCCGTTCCGCGCCTTTGCCGCCAACCCGAACCTGGACTGGAACGACCCGAACCTGAAGTTCATCGATCTCACCGGTGACGGCCATGCCGACATCCTGATCACCGAGGACCAGGCCTTCACCTGGTACCCGTCGCTGGCGGAGGAAGGGTTCGGCACTGCGATCCGCCTGAGTGTGCCCACCGACGAGGAACGCGGCCCGTCCATCCTCTTTGCCGACGGCACCCAGACGATCTTCCTGGCCGACTGCTCGGGGGACGGGCTGAGCGACATCGTGCGGATCCGCAACGGCGAGGTGTCCTACTGGCCTAACCTTGGGTATGGCGGCTTCGGCGCCAAGGTCGCTATGGACGGCGCACCCTGGTTCGATACGCCCGATCAGTTCGACCCGCGCCGCATCCGCCTGGCCGACATTGACGGGTCAGGGGTGACGGATATCATCTACCTTGGCCGCGACGGGACCCGGTTCTGGCTCAACCAGGCCGGCAACGGCTGGAGCCCGGTCCACCAACTGGCGGCCCTGCCCCCGGTGGACAACGTCGCTACCGTTGCGGCCGTTGACCTGCTCGGGACCGGCACCACCTGCCTCGTCTGGTCCTCGCCCCTGCCAGGGGACGCCCGGGCGCCCATGCAGTACATCAACCTGATGGCCGGTGGTAAGCCGCACCTGCTGGTCAACCTCCAGAACAACCTGGGTGCGGAGACCCGGGTCCGCTACGCCCCATCGACCCACTTCTATCTCCGGGACAAACACGACGGCAATCCATGGGTCACCCGGCTGCCCTTCCCGGTGCATGTCGTGGAACGGATGGAGACCTATGACCATATCAGCCGCAACCGGTTCGTTACCCGCTACGCCTACCACCACGGCTACTTCGACGGGGAGGAGCGGGAGTTCCGCGGCTTTGGCATGGTGGAGCAGTGGGATACCGAGGAGTTTGCGGCCCTGAGTGAGAGCGCCGGCCTCCCCACCGGGGAGAACCTAGCTGCCACCTCCCACGTGCCGCCGGTGCTGACCCGGACCTGGTACCACACCGGTGCTGATGTGGGCCGCGACCATATCGCCGAATTCCCCGCCGGGCTGACGGCGGACGAGGAGCGGGAGGCCTGCCGCGCCCTCAAGGGATCGATGCTGCACCAGGAGGTCTATGGCCTCGACGGAACGCTCGCGGCCAGCGACCCCTACACGGTCGTCACGCAGAACTTTATCATCCGGTGCGTCCAGGAGCGCAAGGGGAACCGTTATGCGGTCTTCTTCAGCCACGTCGCGGAGGGCATCACCTACCACTACGAACGGAACATGGCCGACCCGCGGATCAGCCAGACGCTCACTCTGGAGGTGGATCCCTTCGGCAACGTGCTGAAGGGGGCCGCCATCGGCTATGGGCGCCTGAAACCCGACACGGGCCTGACGGAGACGGCAGACCGGACGAAGCAGACGCAGACGCTCATCTCCTACACCGAGCACAGCTTCACCCACGCCATCGACGACCCCACCCTCTACCCCGTGGCATACCAGCCACCGCCGGTCCGCTGTCCGGACGCATACCGCACGCCACTGCCTGCTGAGTCGCGAACCTATGAGCTGACCGGCTGGACGCCGGCAGACCCCTCCGGCTGGTTCCGGAGCGCCGATTTTCTCGGCATTGCCGGAGTCAAGGAGATCCAGTACGAGGATGCGCCCACCGCCGGCCAGGAGCGCCGCCTGATCGAGCAGGCACGCACCCTTTACCGGCCCGACGACCTGGGCGCGGCCGAAAACGACCCAACGACGCTGCTGGATCTACGGAAGCTGGAACCGCTGGCCCTGCCGGGCGAAAGCTATAAGCTAGCCTTCACCCAAGGGCTGCTGGACCAGGTCTTCAAGCGCGACGGCCTGCCACTGCTGCCCACCCCGGCCGATGTGCTGGGCGGTCAGGGCGCTGACCGGGGCGGGTATGTGAACCTGGACGGAGACGGCCGCTGGTGGATCCCGGCCGGCCGCGACTACCTCTCGCCCGGCAGCAGCGACACGGCGGCGCAGGAACTCGCTTACGCCGCGGGCCACTTCTTCCTGCCGCGGCGCTACCGCGACCCATTCCACACCAGCGCGGTCAGCACCGAGACCCTGGTTACCTACGACAGCCACGACCTGCTGCTGCTGGAGACCCGGGATGCGCTCGGCAACCGCGCCACCGTGGGCGAGCGGTTGGCAAACGGCGACCCGGACCCCGCCAAACCCGGCAACGACTACCGCGTTCTCCAGCCCTGGCGGCTGACGGACCCCAACGGCAACCGTACCGCAGTGGCTTTCGACGCCCTCGGCATGGTGGTAGGCACCGCCGTAATGGGCAAGCCGGGGGAGGCGCTGGGCGATTCCCTGGCGGGCTTCGACGCCGACCTGAGCAGCGCCGTCGTCAGCGACCACCTGAAAAGCCCGCTGACTGACCCGGAGGCCATCCTCGGGAGCGCCACCACGCGGCTGGTCTATGATCTCTTCGCCTATGACCGCACCCGCACGGAGCCCAACCCACAGCCGGCGGTGGTCTATATCCTGGCGCGAGAGACCCATGCCGCCAACCTGGCTTACGGCCAAAAGAGCCCGATCCGGCACAGCTTCGTGTACTCCGACGGCTTCGGGCGGGAGATTCAGAAAAAGGTCCAGGCCGAACCGGGGCCGGTCCCCCGGCGCGACAAGGACGGCCAGATCCTTCTGGACGCTGACGGCCAGACGCTGATGACGGCAAGCGGCGTCAGCCCGCGCTGGGTGGGCACCGGCTGGACCATCTTCAACAACAAGGGGAAGCCCGTCCGCCAGTATGAGCCGTTCTTCAGCGACACACAGGACTTCGAGTTCGGCGTGCGGGCCGGCGTCAGCCCCACTCTCTTCTACGACCCCTTGGAACGCGTAATTGCCACACTGCATCCCAACCACACCTATGAGAAGGTCGTCTTCGATCCGTGGCGGCAGCTGACTTTTGACGCCAACGACACCATTGCCACGCAGAGCAAGACGCCCGGCGACCCGCACGCGCCCACCGGCGACCCGCGCACCGACCCGGACATTGGCGGATATGTCGCCCGCTATTTCGCAGAGATGCCCGCCGCCCTCTCGGCCTCATGGAAGAGCTGGCACACGGAGCGCAAGGACGGCGACTTGGGGACAGAGGAGCAGGACGCCGCCGTGAAGGCCGCCGCCCACGCCAATACGCCTACGGCGGTCTACTTTGACACGCTGGGCCGCGCCTTCCTGACGCTGGCGCAGAGCGGCTTCCAGCCGGATGGCACGCCCATCATGATGGCCAGCCGCGTGGAACTGGATATCGAGGGCAACCAGCGCGCCGTGCGCGATGCCAGCGAGCAGAAGGGCGACAAGCTCGGGCGTATCGTCACGCGCTGCGACTACGACATGCTCGGCAACCGCATTCATGAGACCGGCATGGAGACGGGGGCTCGCTGGATCCTGAATGACGTGGCGGGCAAACCGATCCGGGCCTGGGACAGCCGCGGCCACACGTTCCGCACCACCTATGACCCCCTCCGCCGCCCCCTGCGCCATTTTGCCATCGGCGCCAATCCCGCCAAACCCGGCGCGGAACTGCTCACAGAGCGGCTGGTCTATGGCGAGCAGCATCCGGAAGCGCTGCTACGGAACCTGCGTGGCAAGCTCTACCTCCACTTTGATCAAGCCGGGGTGGCGGCGGGCGAAGCCTTCGATTTCAAGGGCAACCCGGTCCGTTCTGCACGCCGCCTCGCCCGGGAGTACCGGCAGGCCGTCGATTGGGGTGCGGTGGACGCGGCCCTGCCGGCTGACAGCACCACCGGCTTCGACCCGGCTGCCCTGGAGGCGGCAGTGGCCCCGCTGACGGAGGCCGAAACCTTCACGAGCGGCACCACCTACGATGCCCTCAACCGGCCGGTGAGACTGACCACGCCCCATACCCCCGCGATGCAGCCCAGCGTCATCCGCCCTGGCTACAACGAAGCCGGTCTGCTGGAACGGGTGGATGTCAACCTGCGGGGCGCCGCCGCGGGCGGCCTGCCGGTCTGGACGCCCTTCGTGACCAACATCGACTACGACGCCAAGGGCCAGCGGCTGCACATCGACTACGGCAACGGCACGGGCACCGACTATGGGTATGACCCGCTCACCTTCCGCCTCATCGCACTCGTCACCAGGCGCAGCGCCGTCCTCTTCCCCGGGGATAACCCGCAGCCGGCCCTGGCCGGTTGGCCCGGCGCCCAGGTGCAGAACCTGCACTACACCTACGACCCGGTAGGCAACGTCACCCGGATCCGGGACGATGCCCAGCAGACCGTCTACTTCCGCAATAAGCGTGTGGATCCGAACGCCGGATACACCTACGACGCCCTCTACCGGCTGATCGAAGCCACGGGGCGGGAGCACCTGAGCCTGGCCGGCGGCGCGCCGGTGCCGCACTCGTACAGCGACGCTCCCCGGGTTGGGATTGCCTGGTCCGCCAATGATGGCAACGCGATGGGGACCTATATCGAGAACTATGTTTACGACGCCGTGGGCAACATTCTGGAGATGCAGCATCGCGGCAGCGACCCGGCCAACCCGGGCTGGAAGCGGAGCTACACCTACGGCGAAACTAGCCTGATCGAGGACGGCACCGGCGGCACGCTCCTCAAGCGTAGCAACCGCCTGAGCAGTACCGTGGTCGGCAGCAGTCCGACCGAGCCATACGTGTACGATGCCCACGGCAACATGACCCGGATGCCGCACCTGGGCGGCACACACCCCGACTCCAACATGGAGTGGGACCACCGGGACCAGTTGCGCCGGACTGACCTGGGCGGCGGGGGCACGGCCTACTACGTTTACGATGCCCACGGTGAGCGGGTGCGCAAGGTGTGGGAGAAGTCGGGCGGCCTCAGCGAGGAGCGCATCTGCCTGGGCGGCTTCGAGCTCTTCCGTCGGCGGAACGGCGCGGACGAGGCGACTCTGGAGCGGGAGACGCTGCACGTCATGGACGGCAGGCAGCGCGTTGCCATGGTCGAGCAGCGGACCCTGGACACGGCGGGCGATGACCCGGCGCCGGATCAGATGATCCGCTATCAGTTCGCCAACCACCTGGGCACGGCCAGCCTGGAATTGGACGACCAGGCGCAGATCATCTCCTATGAGGAGTACACCCCCTACGGCAGCACGTCGTACCAGGCGGTGCGCAGCCAGACCGAGACGCCCAAGCGTTACCGGTATACGGGCAAGGAGCGGGATGAGGAGACCGGGCTCTACTACCACGGGGCGCGGTACTATGCTCCCTGGCTGGGGCGGTGGACCAGCTGCGATCCGGCCGGCACAGCCGACGGTCCGAACGTGTATGCCTACGTCCGCGGCAACCCGGTGCGGCTGCATGATCCCGCCGGGACAAACGGCGTTCCCAAACCCGAGCCGATCGTCGGCAGCGGCGGCAGCAACATCATCGGGGACTTCCCCGGCTGGTCCAAGCGCTGGGAACAGGCGGCGGAAAAGGCACTGAGGGAAAAGTTCGGGACGAAAGGCCTGAAGGAAGGGCTGAAGAAGTTCGAGGAGCACATCGAAACCCTCAAGGCGACGGCTGGCATGGGTTCCAACCGCAAGAAGGGGACGGCGATTTATGAAGCACGGAAGATCTATAGCGCGGCGCGGCAGGAATTCGGAGCACTGATGAAGGCCGCCGGTGTTGATTTGACCGACGTGCAGCTCCATCACTTCTTCGGCGGCGTTGCGAAAGCGCCCGAGAAGGCGCTGGACCCGACCGGGCTGGGCGTGTTGAAAGGGCAGGCCGGCGTCAAGGGAACCGGGCACAACATTGCCCACACCGTCGAGGCAGCGCTGCCGGAGAAGGTCAAGAAGATGTTCGTCGAAAAGGCGGCACCCAAGGTCGAAGCCGTCGTCAAGACCGTGGCGAAGGTGAGAAGCGGGGCGGAGCGCGGCTTTGCGGAACTTGGGGTAATGAAAGGGATCGCCGGCGTCGGGCTGTCGGTGGTGGGCGGTGCCCTCTCCTATAAGGAATTGAAGAAGGACATTGCCAAAAAGGATTACGGGGCCGCTCTCGCCAGCGGCGCCGGCGTGGTGGAGTCCGGGGTGGCGCTGGGGGCCATGGGAGCGAAAGCGCTTGGGGTCGCTGGCGCCGCTACCCCCACCACGGCGCTGCTGGGAACGAGCGTCGGATCGATGGGACTTGGCCAGGCGGTTGCCGCAGCACCGCATGTGGTCGGCGCCTTCGCGGTCGGCGCCATGATCGGCACCGGCATTGAGAAGGGCCTCAACGTCAGCGAATACTCGTCACGCGCAGGCGTTGCGGTTTACGAGAAGCTGAAGGGGTCGGGCATGAACGATACTGCCGCCTTTGTCACCGGCGGTGTCGCTTCGGTGGTGGCCATCCCGGGAGCCATTGTCTGGGCTGCGGGAGCAAAAGTGAAGAGCTGGTTCTGATCAGCCGCACACAATGGAGGGATAGACCATGACCGGGATCAATTTGCCCCTGGAACCGGACAGCCGCTATGCGGTTCACTGCCGCGTGATCGACGCCCGGGAGCTGCCCATTGCCGGGCTGCGCCTGGAGCTCTTTGATCAGGACCCGCTCTCGCCGCCCGACCCGCTCGCCGAGCCCGCCACCACGGACGCCGCGGGCATGGCCGTCTTCCGCTTCAAGACCTCCGACTTCACCGAGCACCCGAGCGAGCGGGGACCGGACCTCTATTTCCGGGTCAGCCGTGAGAACACGGACCTCGACTACGCGCTGCCGGGCATCCCGAACAACAGAGGCGTGATCCGCAACTTCCGGCAGCAGCGCGAACCGATTGTGCTGCGCATTGAGAAGCCGTGCGTAGTCGCCGGCACGATTCTGCGCCCCAACGGCCGGCCGGCTGAGGGGCTTGCCCTCTCCCTCTACCAGCTTGGTTTCGGCGGGAACGCCCGGCTTCTGGGCAAGACCGCCACCGACGGGCAGGGGCGGTACGCCCTGGCCTATGATCCCGGGCCGGCCGCGGCCAACCTGGAGGCGCGGATTCAGGATCCGGCCAACGCCCGGAAGGAGCTGGCCCTGGCCAAGCCGGTTTTCGGGGCGCCTGCCTATCTGCGGCTCAACCTGGTGGCGCCCGACGCCCCGCATGCAGCCGAATACCGGGCGCTGGCGGCCGATCTGCAGCCGCAGGTGGGCGACATGGCGAACCTGGCCGGCGCCAGGGAGGACGGCGAGCGACACGACCTGACCCTGCTGAACCGGAGCACCGGCTGGGATGCCCGCCTGGTTGCGCTGGCTGCCATGGCGGCGCGGCTGAGCGCCGACCCGGATGTGAAGTTCGCTCCGGAGGCCGCCTACGGGCTGCTGCGCGCCGGTCTGCCATCCGACAAGCTGATGCTGGCGCGGGTGGCGCCGGATGTGGCCGTCCAGGCGCTCAAGACCGCCCGGAAGGCCGGCATCGTACAGCTGACGGATACCCAGCTCAATCAGTTCCAGCAGCAGTTCACCAGCTTTGCCACCAGGGCGCGCCTGGCCATGCCGGCGCCCGGGTCCCAGTCGACCTATGGCGAACTGCTCCAGGCCTCCGGGCTGAGCAGCGAGTCGCAGGCCGTCTTTGCACCGCTCTGCCTGAGCCACCGCGGCGACGCTGACCAGCTCTGGGAGAGCGCCCGCCAGGCCGGGCTGAGCGAGGCGGCCATCAGCAAGCTGCAGCTGCAGGGAAAGCTGGCCTTTCTGGCCGGCAACAGCGCGCCGATGACCACCCGGCTGATGCAGCGGGAGCTAACCGACCCGGCGCAGTTGGTGGAGCATGATTTCTACCGGGCCGAGCGGTGGAAGGCCGAGGTCAAGGAGCTGGTCGGCAGCGACGACAAGATGCTGACCGCCATGATCCCCGTCGCCTACACCGGCGCGAAGGTCGAAGACCGGCTGGACGCCTATGCAGAAGACATGGCCCGCAAGATCCGTCTGAGCTATCCCACGCACGTGGTGGCGCGCCTGATCGACCAGGACCAGGCGCAGAACCGGTTCAACCTGGGTCCGGCCCGCGAGGCCACGGCGACGCTGCTGAAGAGCGCCGCCCGCCAGGGCTTCCGGCTGGGCCGCACACCGGTGACCAGCTTCTTCCGTACGCATGGGGGCGTCACGGCCGGCATACCGGAGGCGGAAGCCCAGGCCGCCACGGATCAGATCAGGCGGCTGCAGCGTGTCTACCAGATCACCCCCACTGACGAAGCGATGCCGGTGCTCCTCAGCCTGGGCCTGCACTCCGCCTACGATGTGACGGGGCATACGGAGGAGCTCTTCCGGGACGCGTACCGCACCAAGTATATGGACATGTACGGCTGCGCGCCGCCGTCCGGGGAACCCGAGCTGATCTACCGCAAGGCGCAACAGGTCAACAGCGTCACCTTCAACATCTTCACCACCTTCAAGAATGTGGCCGGCAATACGCCGGTCCAGGTGGTCGCGGCGCCGGCCGAAGTCCGCGAGAGCCTCCGGAACGAACTGATCAAGCAGTTCCCGACCATGGAGTCGCTCTTCGGCTCGACGGACTTCTGCGACTGCGAGCACTGCCGGTCGGTGCTCAGCCCGGCCGCCTACCTGGTCGACCTGCTGCAGTTCATTGACCCAGAAGAGACGGCGTGGACCAACTTCCTCAATCAGTGGAAAGCAAAGCACAACGGTCAGTCCTATACCGCCAAGTACAAGAAGCCCTACGACGCCCTCCTGGAGCGCCGGCCGGACCTGCCTTACATTCCGCTCACCTGCGAGAACACCAAGACGGCGCTGCCCTACATCGATGTCGTCAACGAGATCCTGGAGTACTACGTGGCCAACGGCCAACTCACCGATAGAGCCGCCTGCGACACCGGCGAGGCGACCACGCCGGAACTGCTGGCAGAGCCGCAGAACGTGATCCGGGAGGCCTACGACAAGCTGCGGCAGACCCGCTATCCAATGGGCCTGCCCTTCGACCGCTCGCTGGAGGTGGTGCGCCAGTTCTGCGACTACTTCGAGACACCGCTGGCCCGCCTGCTGGAGGTCTTCCGTCCGGTTGCGCCGGGCCAGCCCCTGGACGACGGCATCTGCATGGAATCGCTGGGGCTGTCGCCGGCGGAGGCGGCCCTCTTCACCGAGGCGCACCCGCTTGACGGCCACAAGTGGTTTGAACTGTACGGCTACCCAACGGTGGAGTCGGCCATTCAGAGCCCGACCAACGCCGGGAACGCCACCCTGACCCTGACGGATGCCGATGCGAAGCAGTTCCGCGAGGGGATGGCCTGCACCTACTTCGACGTCTCGGCCAACGCTCTGCAGGCCGAGGCGAAGGTCGTGTCGGCGGTCGGCGCCGCCGGATCCGGCGGGGCGGGCCGGACGAGGATTACCTTCACGGGCGTGTGGCAGACGCCCCCGATGGCGGGTGACCGGCTGCTCTGCGACGTCCCGGCGATGCTGAAGTCGGCCAAAGCGCTTTCCAGGTGTCTGGGCGTGACCTACAAGGAGATGCTGGCGATTGTCCAGACCGGCTTCGTCAACCCGGAGCTGCAGAAGCTGGGAGTGCTCTACAAGCTCGGCATCAGCGTTGGCGACGCCCTATTCTACAAGGAGCACAAAGGGCTGATTGCACAGGACCCGGCGACGCTCTCCCCGGAGGAGCAGCAGCAGCGCCTGGAGGCCGAGGCCACGGCGCAGCGGGTGCAGGGACTGGCGGATGCGTTCCAGGTGAGCGCCGCGCAGATTGAGAACGCACTGGCGGCCATTCCCTATGCCGGGGTGCTGGTGCTGGCCGACCCGGACGCCGGCGGCGATTTCGACCTGACCACGCTCCAATACGCCGATGGAGGGGCGGCCGACCCGATCGCCTTCCTGCGGATCAACCTCTTCGTACGGCTCTGGCGCAAGCTGGGCTGGAGCATTGAGGAGACCGACCGGGCACTGCAGGCCTTCCTGCCCAAGAACGCGCCCTTCGATGCGGCGCACCTGCACAACAAGCCGCTGCAATCCGCACTGGTCTACATGGCTCACCTGAAGGCGCTGGAAGAGAAGCTGAGCCTCGGCAAGCAGAGCCGGCTTAAGCTGCTCACTCTGTGGTCCGACCTGCCCACCACCGGCAAGCGGCCCCTCTATACGCAGCTCTTCCTGAACCGCAGCCTGCTGAAGAGCGACCCGATCTTCGACGATCCGCTGGGGCGGTATCTGGCCGCGAAGCCCCCTATCAAGGATCATCTGCCTGCTCTGCAGGGAGCGCTGAGTCTCACGGCTGACGAGATCAGCCGCATCCTGGCGGATGCCGGTCAGAAGCTGGAAGACGCCGAGCTGACGGTGGCCAACGTCTCGCTGCTCTATCGCTACGGGCTGCTGGCGAAGGGCCTGAAGCTGTCGGTGCGCGGCCTGATCGACCTGAAAGGGCTCACGGGCAAGGATCCGTTCAAGCCGCTCGCTGCCGACCCGCTGGCGAAGTTCGACGAGGACTCGCCGTTCACCCAGACGCTGCCCTTCGTGGCGGCGGCCGCCGCGGTCAAGGAGAGCGGGCTGAAGATCGAAGACCTGAAGTACCTGCTGCGGCACCGCTTTGACCCGACCGGCCCCTACCGCCCCTCCCCTGA
>CALMNP010000454.1 GCA_937868875.1 uncultured Bacillota bacterium
CCTTTCGGTCCTGACCCCGATGTGTCTGGCTGCGAGCCCGCCTGTAAGCCGAGTTATCGTGTAAGGACGCCGTGAGGCGTCCTTTCCTATTTCTTAAGGGTCTCCTGGGTGCCTCTCCCCGGCTCAGGGCCTGAATGCATGATGCATGAAGGGTGGTTACGATGGACTTACAGCTTGTTATCAAGGAGTTCCTGTCCTACCTGGAGGTCGAGCAGAACGCCTCCATGCTGACCCTGGCCGCCTACCGGTCGGACCTCCGGCAGCTCAGCCAGTTCCTGACCGAGGAGGGCCTGCCCCTGGACCTGGCCAGCCTGACCACATCGGTGATCCGCCGGCACATCGTCCGGGCCCGGGAGGCCAGGAACCTGAAGCCGGCCACCGTCGCGCGCCACGTCAACAGCATCCGAGCGTTCTGCAAGTTCGCCCACGAGCAGGACTACATGGCCGGCAACCCGGCCCTCCCCATCCATGCTCCGGAGATCGGCCGGCGGCGGCCGGTGTTCCTTACACCGCTGCAGGCACAGCAGCTTCTGTCGGCGCCCGCCCAACTGAGGTTCAGGAACTGGGAGCGGGATGAGGTGGCGGTCCATGCCCTGTACTTCGCCGGTCTCCGGCGATCAGAATTGCTGGGGCTTGATTGGGATGACGTTGATTTCGGACGAGAGCTGCTCCACGTGATCGGCAAGGGCAACAAGGAGCGGGAGGTCCCCCTCCACCCAGTGCTCCGGGACAAGCTCTGGGCATACCTGCAGGGGCGCCTCCCGCTCCGGCACCCGGCCGTGCTCCCTGGCGACTTCTCGCTGCGGATGAACAAGGACCTGCTTACCGCGCGGGCGCGGCGCTACGTCAGGGCCATTGGCCTGGACCCGTCGGTCTACACGGTGCACAAGGTCCGGCATTCGTTTGCCACCCACCTGCTCTGGCAGGGGGCGGACCTGCACACGGTCAAGGAGCTGCTGGGGCATGACGACATCACCACGACCGACCAGTACGCCCATTCCACCCTCGACCGCATGCGCTCGGCGGTGGGGGCTCTCGGTCGGGCTCCATCAGGTCCTGCACCTGGTGGCCGGCCAGCCTAGAAGGCGGCGGCTTCCGGCGGCAGCTCATCGTACAAGAACCAGTGCCCCGGGTCGGCGTTGAGGTCGTAGTGGCGGCCTTGGTCGGTCTCCTCGTCCCACTTCTCCCAGTAGGACGCCGCGACGCTGGTGTGGTTGAAGCAGACTCCCATGCATTCTGGGTCTTCAGCTAGCTTTGCTAGAGCGTCGACGATGCCGACGAGAGTCGGGGTGCTGTGGATGCTAATGAACTTCTGCAGGGCGTGGACGGTCGGGGGCAGGTTCTCCCGCTTGATGATGACCTTATCGAACGTCAGGCCCAAGACGATCTTGTCAGCCAGGTCCATGCGGTCATCCGTGAACAGCTTCCAGAGTGGGTCGTAGTTGAAGGCCGACCCGACGCCGTACTTCTCCCGAAGGTGCTCCCAGATGAACAAGGCGCCAGCCATGGCGTTGCGAACCTCGAACGCGCCCACTACCTCCCCATTGGGCTTGACGCTGTAGATCTCGACGTAACTCACGGCGTTTCACGACCCTTCCGTTTCTAATCCGATGGGGCCAGGATGCGCAGCAGTTGCCCGCGCCGCGCCCTGGCCTTCACCTTTCTGAGGCGGCGCTCCTTTGTCGCCAGATAACTGGCCGCCTGCTTTCGGCCGCATACCGCACAGGTGGCCTTGCGCCGGCGCGGAGGGCGGCGTCCGCAGATCAGGCACAGGCCGGCCTCGCGGTGCTCCATGAGGCGCCTGGTCTGCCGCCGTCCCTCAATGGCCAGGCACGCGGGGCACCGGTCGCGGCCCGGTTTGACCGGTGATCCACAGTAGCATAGCTTCCTGGCCCTACGCTTCTGGTTGTACTCCTCGATGCGCTGCCGGCGCATGTCGAAGTGACGTTGGCAGACCGAGTGGCCTTCCAGGCGAGGACTCTCGCATTCCGTGCAGAGGCCGGCCGCCTTCCTGGCCGCACGCTTCGCGGCCATGCCTGCGGCGTCCGTTGCCATCACACGTCTGGCCGGGGCGCCGGCACGACCACCGGAGTCCTTTCCTTGCAGAGGGCCAGGAGCTTGGGGTTACGATAGACGCGTTGCCGGCAGGCCGGGTGGAGCTTCTCGCGGACGAAGCGCCGCTGGAACGTCTGACCACAGCCACAGACACACTTGATGTACTCGGGTCCGGCCGTCGCCCGCTTGATCTTCTCCTCCACCCGAAGACGGGCGGCCGCACGGTTGACGGCCTTAACGACGTCGGGGGAAACCGGCTGACGCAGGTATCTGGTGGCCCGGGCGGCGATCATCTCAGCGGTGACCATCAGCCTGCCGCTCCTTTCCTTGATGGCTGCTCCTGCTTCGCACACCGCTTGCACAGGCGAAAGCCCTGGCTCTCAGCCTGGTCTTGTGTATGCGTGAAGGTCGGCTTGCCGTTGATGTGCCCGCAGTTGCTGAAGAGGTGGTAGACGTTCCCCATGACGATCCAGACCGTGCGGTCACTCATGATGCCGCCCCCTTTTCTCGCCGCCTGATCTCCTGCATGATCTGCTTCAGCCCGCCCTTGCGGGTCTCGTGGTCCCAGCAATACCGGAGCGCTTCGTCCGTGAGCCGCCGCAGCCCGCCGACGTAGTTCGGGTCGCCTGCAGGGAGACGGAGCACATCGTTGATGCGCTCCACGTTGAGCTCCCGAGCCTTGGCGCGGGCGGCTCGGGCAACTTCGGCAAGAGCCTCCTTGCTCTTTTCGCTGAGCGCATGCTCGATGTCCATCCGGACCCTGACGGGCTCGCCGTCGACGTCCAAGACGACACACTTCCGGCCAGTCACGACGCTCTCACCTCCGGAAGTGCCTGGGCCCAGGCCAGCAGCGAGTTGACGTTGGGCACCAGGATGTCCGTGAGCTTGTACATCAGCTCGGGCTCCTGCTTCTCCTCCAGCAGGATGGCAGTCGGCTTGCCCTGCCCGATTGCATAACCGGCTTCCAGGTGGGCGCTACGTCCCGACGGCAGTACCAGCACGCAGGCCTGGCACCAGTCCAGAGCGGCCTTATCCAGCCCGTACCCGGCAACTGCAACTGGGTGGTTCAGGGCGTTGATGAAGCGCTCTCCGTTCCAGGCCTGCCAGGCCGGGTCGACGTCACTCCAGTGGAAGCCATCGTTACCGGGCGCTGGGTGGCGAAAGTCATAGACTTCGTGGCCGGCCCCCCTGAGAGCAGCCACTACTGCGGGCTGCCTAGCGTTGCGCCAGGATGAGGCAACGTAGATCCTCACGCTCACGCTTGTTTCACCTCCGGGTATTCGTCGTGCAGCACGCCGTCCAGGAGACGGCCTGCCTGCTTCTTGCCGACCCGCTTCATGGCGTAGAGCGAACCATCGCCGAAATCGACAGGGGTGTGGGGCTCGCCGATGTGAGCGGGCGCCCATTCCCCGTGCTGTTTGAACATGAACGGTATACCGGCGGCACGGCACTGATCCCGCAGGTTACGCGCCCAGTTCGTGTTCATCGGCCTAGCACCGGGGCCGCTCTCCCCGCCGACGATGACCCAATCCAGTCCGCCGTCCGTGGTCCCGTTCTCGTCGAGTGTCCCGCCGCAATAGGCGTGGCGGCGGTTGTGGTCGCGTTCGCTGTCATCCACCTCCTCGCCGCACTTCTGACACAAGTAGAGTCGCTGAGGGAGGTACGGCCTCACATCCACTGACCCTAGCAGGGGCTCGGCGGAAATCCACCGCACCGCAGCCGGCGTCTGGAGCAGGAGCGGGATGCGCTCGTCGGCGGCCGCCTGGTTCTCGACGCTTACGCCCAGCCAGACGTTGGGCAGGGCCAATGCAATGCCGAGGGTCGTCCACTGTGGATTCTCAAAGAAGAGGTCTATGGCGCGCGCCACCCGCGCCGGCCGGTCTGGATTTGAAAGATAATCCAGCATCCGCTCCGGTCGTTTAGTAAGGACCTGAAAGGTGTGCTGGGGGCAGCGCGCCATGGCCGCGAACACCCGGTCAATGAACTCGTCCGGCACGTCCTTGTGGAAAAGGTCGGACATCGAGTTGACGAAGATGCGCCTTGGCTTCCGCCACCTGAGCGGCAGGTCCAAGCGGTCCGGGTGCAATGTGACCCGGAAGGGGTCGTCGGCGGGGTAGCCGTTCATCCCCGCAAACCTCTGCGCCATGCGCTCGGCGTAACAGTTCTTGCAGCCCTGGGACACCTTGGTACAGCCCGTCACAGGATTCCATGTGGCATCCGTCCACTCAATGGAAGACTGTGCCATCCCTTAGTCCCTCCTTGCCTTCGCGATGGCGGACCTGATGTTGTCCCGGACCGTACCAATCGGCAGCCAGTCAACCGCTTCCTCCGCGGCCTCCAGCAGCTTGGGCGCGGCGATGATCAACC
>CALMNP010000455.1 GCA_937868875.1 uncultured Bacillota bacterium
GTCCGGGGCGGTTCCACGGTCAAAGCAGCGGGCGGCGGCAAGGCCAAGCAGCGGGTGGGGGGAACCGGGGCCACAACGACCGGCGCCGCTGGGGTCGCCGACCCCAGGGCAAGGGCAAGGGACCTGCTGCTGGAAAGGAAGATCTCGGAAGATACCTACCGCCTGCTCATCGCCGAGCTGGACGCCGAGGAAGGGAGGTAGCCGCGATGAACAAGAAGACCAAAGTGACCCTGGGTGTTCTGCTTATCGCCGCCGCCATTGTTTTCTTGATGATTACGGCCTTCGGCAGCAGCAGCATGTACTACCTGACGGTGGACGAGGCCCTGGCCAAGGGCGGCGAGATCACGGGCCGGCCGGTGCGCCTCAATGGCGGAATCCAGCGGGGCTCGGTGACCTTTGACATCCAGCAGCCCCTGCTGGTCTTCAATCTGACCAGCGAGACAGGCAGCCTGATCAAGGTGGCTTACCGTGGAGTGAAGCCGGACAACATGGCCCAGGCCACCCAGGCTATCGTCGAGGGCAAGCTCCGGCAGGACGGCACCTTCGAAGCCACCAAGCTCATGCTGAGCTGCCCCAGCAAGTACGAGGGCAAAACCTACGAGGGCGACCAGGGTTCCCGCTAACGAGCGCACTTGGTGCGACTACCTTCTAACGGGGTAAGGGGGAGATCGCCATGAACCTCGCCAACCTGAACGGTCTGGGAACCGTTCTTCTGGTTGTCGGGTTCTTCGTAGCCTTCTGGGCGGTGGCCGCCTATGTCGTCGGCCTTCGCACCCGGAACGGGAGCCTGATGGCCAGCGGCCGGGGAGCGGTTCTGGCTCTGGCCTTCGTTCTCACCATGACCGTCTTGATTCTGTGGGGGCAATTCATCGGCTCCGACTTCAGCAACCGCTATGTGGCCGAGCACTCCTCCACGGATCTGAGCCTGGGTTACAAGATCTCCGGCCTTTGGGCGGGAAACGAAGGGTCGCTGCTCCTCTGGGCCTGGTTGCTGGCCCTGTATGCGGCGGTGGTCACCTTCATCCGTCATGAAGAAGGGCAGGAACTCCTTCCCTTCGTCTCCACCATCCTGAGCGCCATCAACCTCTTCTTCCTCTTCATCGTCAACTTCCTCAGCCGCCCCTTCGTGGCCCTGAGCCCCGTGCCCCCGGAGGGCATGGGCCTCAACCCCCTGCTGCAGGACCCGGGCATGGTGATCCACCCACCGATGCTATACCTTGGCTACGTGGGCTTCGCCGTGCCCTTTGCCTTTGCCATGGCCTCGCTGCTGGCCAATCAGCGCGGTGGCGCCTGGATCAAGGCGACCCGTCGCTGGACCCTGGTGGCCTGGCTGTTCCTCTCCATCGGCATCATCTTCGGCGCTGAGTGGGCTTACGTCGTTCTGGGCTGGGGCGGCTACTGGGGCTGGGATCCGGTGGAGAACGCGTCGTTCCTGCCCTGGCTGACGGGCACGGCCTTCTTCCACTCCATGATGATCCAGGAGCGCCGCGGCATGCTCAAGGGCTGGAACATGGCCCTGATCATCATCACCTTCATGCTGACCATCTTTGGGACATACCTCACCCGCTCCGGCGTGGTGGCCTCGGTCCACGCCTTCGGCGACAACGTTTTGGGCATGTGGTTCCTCATCTTCATGCTCACCAGCCTGGCGGCGGCCCTCTATCTGATCATCAGCCGCCGCCACCTTCTCCGCGAAGAGCACCAGTTTGAGGCGGTCGTCAGCAAGGAGTCCAGCTTCCTTCTTAACAACCTGATCCTGGTGGGCCTGGCCTTCGCCGTGTTCTTCGGCACCCTCTACCCCCTGACCTCGGGGTGGTTGACCGGCAACAAAGTGGCGGTGGGGCCCGAGTATTACAACGCCATAGCGGCACCTATGGGCACACTGCTGATCCTGTTGATAGGCATCTGTCCCCTGATTCCCTGGCGGCGCGCCTCCGTCCGCAACCTGATGGAGAACTTCCTCTATCCCTTTGCCGTCGCCGCCGTGATCACGGTCGTCCTGTTCTTCGCGGGGATTCGCAAACTCCCTGCCCTTGCCGCTTTCGGCATCATCGCCTTCGTGCTGGCCACCATCGCCATGGAGTTCTTCCGGGGTGTGCGGGTGCGCCTGAAGTCGGGCGGCGAAAGCCTGCCCACGGCTGTGTGGAGCATGATGTCTCGCAACCGCCGCCGCTGGGGCGGCTACACCGTCCACATCGCCGTCACGCTCATCGTCCTGGGCATCGTGGGTTCCAGTTCCTATCAGGTCAGCAAGACCTACACCGTTGGGATAGGCCAGACCATGAGCCTCGGCGGCTACACCCTGACCTACAAGGGCTTGCAGCAGACGAGGCAGGGGCAGGCGGAGGTCGTCCTGGCCGACCTGGACGTGTCCCACGGTGGCAAGGCGGTTGGCAAGCTGCGCAGCCAGAAGGAGTTCTACCCCAACTCGGAGGAACCCACCACGCGCGTGGGCATCCGCGGCAGCTACAAGGAGGACCTCTACGTCATCCTGAATGGCTGGGAGCAGGACCAGACGGCGAACTTCAAGCTGGTCATCAACCCGCTCATGGCCTGGATGTGGATTGGCTGGTATATCCTGGCCGTGGGCACGGTATTTGCCGCCTGGCCGGCGGGCAGGGCCGCAGCCGCGGTTCAGCACCAGGGCAGCGCCGCCATGGCGCAGTCCGACTGAGAGGGAGGACGCCATGTACGCCGTTGTGCTTGCGCTGGCACTGGTCATTGTGCTGTACCTGATCGGCCGGCCCCTATTCCGACCGGACTGGGACGAGGAGGCTCAGCTCCTGCAGGGGCGGGTCGACGCCTCGGAGATGGAGCGGGAACGGGTCTTCGCCGCCCTGGTGGAAGTGGAGAACGATTACCAGATGAACAAGCTGTCCGAGGCGGACTACCAGGAGCTGAAGAGGCAATACACCCGGCAGGCCCTGGAGTACCTGAAGAACTCCGCCTCGCCGTCGCCGGCGGGAATGCGGCCGGCGCGGCGCAAGCCCCGCCCCGACCTGAAGCAGGTGGAGGCGGAAGCCGAGGCGGAGGTGGCCTTGGCCCTCGGCGCGGCTGCAGGCCGCCCGGCAGCGGTGCCCGGCTCGCTCTACTGCCCGCACTGTGGAGCTGAGATGCTGAGTGTGGGACAGAAGTTCTGCCACGTCTGTGGCAGGCCGCAGAGGAGAGAGGCCTGAACTATGGAAGGCTGGAAGTCACTGGGCAAGAGTCCCATGATGCGCGTCCTCGTGTTCATGGTTGTGGCCGCCATGCTGTTAGGCGCCCTGTTCGTTCCTATCACCATTGCCCTGGGGGAGGACGCCGGGACCGCAACGCCCCCTCCGACGACGCCGGGCGGAACAGCGCCAGTGGCGCCGGACAACCCCCACGCCGGTGTGCCGGGGGCTCCCGGAGGTCCCCCGACTGAAGGTCAGGCGCTCTCCCAGGCCTTGCCCGGCGAGATGGGGGCCGAGGTCACCCACCTGGTTCTTGCCAGAAAGGACGGCTCCCTGAGCGTCTTTCAGATGTTTCAGCTGGTCAACCACACCCAGAAGGACAGCGGTCCCCTGACCATTCTGCTGCCGGACGGCGCCGCCAACCTGAAGGTCGTCAGCGGTCTCAGCCAGGAGCAGGTGGGGCAGGCCGAGGGCGGCTTCGTTGACAGGCCCGGGGTTCCCGCCGGGGGCAGCCAGCAGTTGGCCTTGCGCTACGAACTGCCTGCGTCTGGAGATGCCTACACCCTTCGCTTCAAGACGTCGTTCCCGACGGCCTTGGTCTACATCCTGACCGACCCCTCGGCCATGACCATGCCGGCCACGCTCAACACCTCCTTTGACGACGGCGGCGCCCTGGATATGGGCGGGCGCATCCTTCGTCAGTATGTTCGCGCCGACCTGAAGGCGGGCGACCCCGTGCAGGTGAACCTGCAGTTCACTCCGGATCAGGAGGCCCTGGCTCAGGCGCCGGCCGGAGCTCAGCTTCCGCCTGCCGCCGGGACCGGCTCCGGCCCGGCCAAGGCCAACAACACGGCAAACATCATTGTGCTGGCAGCCACGGGTGTGCTGATGCTGGTGGCCCTGGTTCTCATCTGGCGCCGCTTCTCCCTTCGGAACGTGCCTGCCGCTGCTGCGTCTTCAAGCAGCACGCCGGCTGCTCCGTTCTCCGGCGCCGCCCACGTAGGTGCGGATGAGGCGGCTCTGCTCCGGCGCAAGGGTGAGCTGGTGAACGAAATTGCCCGCCTGGACCAGCGTCACGCAGCGGGCGAGCTGGACGAGGCCGAGCACGCCCGGAGGCGTGAGGTCTACAAGCGCGAGTTGGTGTCAGTGCTCCTCCAACTGAAGGAGATTCAAGGCTGACAGGACAGGCATGTAACCGCAATATCCCTGCAGCGGCGGCCGGAGACTACTCCGGCCGCTCTCCTGTTTCCCGGCTGTCCGGGTGAC
>CALMNP010000456.1 GCA_937868875.1 uncultured Bacillota bacterium
CGACTCGTGTGGCAGTCAGGCCCCGGCGGCCCGCGCCCCGAGCACGGCCCTGGCTGTGTTAAATAAGAAGAACAGCAGGGCGAAAACGTTGAGCATGCCGCCCCATTGCCTCCCGGCCAGCCAGTCGGCCAGGTCTCCGGTCACGCGCAGGGCCAGCGACAGGTGCAGCAGGGCCAGGTGCAGGTAGAAGGCCGGACGATAGGGCAGGGCCTTGCCCAGCACGGCGGGGAAGATCACCGGGGCGTGGGCGAAAATCATGGACATCACGAAACCCAGGAAGATGGTGTGCAGGATGGCATCGTAGTGGGCCCCGGCCATGACGCCGCCGTACCACAGGGCCAGGAGGCCGGAGATACCCAGCCAGGCGTACCCGGTCAGCAGGGCCACGGCGATGAAGCGGGGCAGCTCCTTCAGACGCACGGTCCGTCGGGCCACGTCGAAGCGAAGCAGCCAGGCCGCAAGGCCCACCAGGCCCAGGCCGGCCAGACGCACCCCCCAGCCGTAGTCCATCAGGGTCACCGCCAGACCGGCCGCATAGACGCCGGCCGCCGCCAGAAAGAAGCGCTCCGTGGTGCGTCCGGAGAGCACCAGCCGGCTCAGCTCCAGGCGCTCCCCGGCGATGGTCAGAATCAGGAATCCCGCCCACCAGGGCACCGCCTGGGGAATGGAGCCGCCGGCCAGCCAGAGCACGTTGCCGCCCAGCCAGACCGCCGCGGCCAGGGCCATCGTCTCCGTGAACAGGGCCCGCTGGCGCTTGACGATGAGGCCAAAGACGGCCAGCAGGACCAGGCTGGCGAGGGTGATCAGGGCCTCGCCCAGCCGGCTGGGCAGGCCCGCGAGCAGCACCAGCCCGCCCAGCCCCGACAGGGCCGGGGCCAGGTAGGTCCACGGGTGCTTCAAGGCCACCGCCCGCTCCAGGCTGATGACGGTGCCAAGGAACCCGGCCACCATCAAGGGTCCATGCCTGCCGGCCAGGTTCCGTTCCAGCGGCGGCAGCCGCCAGCCCATTCGCACCAGGCCCGCCCACATGGCGAACAGCAGGGCGATGATGCCCAGGGCCATCAGGATCGCGCGGGACCGCTTGAGCATTGAGGCCATCTGGGGAAACCTCCCATTGTCAGGAGCGGGGCACAGCGCCGTCGCCCAGGTGCAGGTGGGAGGCCGCGAACATGGCCCCCTGCGGCCCGGCTTCAAAACCCCGCGCCGCCCCGCGCGGGATCACGGCCAGCTGCATGGGGCGCAAGACGTACTCTTCCCCATCCACCTGCAACTTCAGCTCGCCGGCCAGGATCAGCATCAGGCTGTCGCCTTCGGTGAAGGGATGCGCCGGCTTGCGGAAGCCCGGGTTGACGCGAACCAGGTTCAGGTCCAGGACCTGGTTGCGATACATCTCGGTCCGCTGCACAGGGTCTCCCGCGTTGGACGCGCCGGGATCCCAGGTGATGATGGTAGGACGCACCATGATTCCTCCTTGCGGGCCCGCCTTGGCCAAGAGGTCCATGGGGCCGCACTCCCATTATCGGCTCCCGCCGCCGCTCTGTTCGTGACCTGCGTCACACGGAGGCGGTCTGCCACGGGGTAGGCTAGAGACAGGTGACGCGTCATCATGATCGACACGGCGTTCCTATCCCGATTCCGACTGTTTGCCGGTCTGCCCCCGGACCGCCTGTCCCAGGTGGTGGACCTGCTGGCCGAGCGCCACTACGACCGGGGAGAGCTGGTCTTCCAGCAGGGCGAGCCCGGCCGGGCCGTCCACTTCCTCCGGGAGGGGCGCATCAAGGTGTACCGGCTGGAGGCGGACGGCCGGGAGTCCATCGTCCGCTTCTTCGAGCCCGGCGAAGCGTTCGGGCTGGTGGTGATGCTGGACGGGCAACCGTACCCGTCCACCGCCGAGGCGGTAGCTCCCTCCCGGGTCTGGTCCATGCAGGTGGAGGACTTCCGTCGCCTGCAGCAGGAATTGCCGTCCCTCTTTGGGCAGGCCCTGGGCGTGGTAGCCTCCAACCTGCGCGCTGCCCAGAACCGCGCCCACGACCTGGCGGTGCACGGCGTCCACGCCCGCCTCTCGCGCTTCCTGCTGGAGGAGGCCCGCCGCCGGGGCCGGCCTTCGCCTGACGGCTGGACCCTGGACCTGGACCTGAGCCGCGAGGACCTGGCCGGCCTGTTGGGTTCCGCCCGGGAGACGGTGAGCCGGGCCCTGGCGGACCTGCGCCGCACGGGTGCGGTGCAGGAGGGCCCGGGCGGGACCCTCCTGCTGAGCAATCGGCACCTGGAACCGTGGCTCGAGGACTGAGACCACTCAGGACAGAGCCCACTCAGGACAGAGCCCACTCAAGACGGAGGCGACTCAGGACGCAGAAGCGCCGTCCGCTGCCGGGCCCGGCGCACTTGCGGCAGCTTGATCGCCGCCGACCAGGGCGTTGAGGTCCAGGACCAGGGCGTCCAGATCATCGAGGTGGCACAGGTACTCGGCGTCTTCGATGGCCTGACCGAGAACGTCGTCCGGGCATTCGTCGGCGACGCAGCAGCCGTGAGCCTCAAAGACTTCCGCCGCCCGAGGGTGGGCGGCCAGTGCCTCTTCCACCGTGGTCTCCCGCGTGATCAGCATGGCTTGCACCTCCCTTTCGACCTCATCGTGCCATACTGCCGCACGCGGCGATGTGACAAAGGTCATCGATTTGGGCGCCGGG
>CALMNP010000457.1 GCA_937868875.1 uncultured Bacillota bacterium
GGCGAGGGGCCTGGCGGCCCTGGCTCAGCTATCGAGGTTTCCACCCAGCCTCCCAGCCGTCGGCAATACGACGAATCGTTGCATTTTAGAACCCTTGAAGAATGGGCATTTGGCTCCAGGCAGGGGGGATGGGTAGTGGCACCTAAGCCTTGCTGCGCCTGCATCTGGCCAAAATACGACGATTCGTCGTATTGCTGAGGGGCTGAGAGGGTGCCACCCGTGCTTGGCCGCTGGTGCATGTGGACGGGGCAAGGGGGTCCATCAGGGGGCAGCTTGTCCCGCGGTCACGGCCTCCGATCCGGACCCAATCGCTGCTGGACAAGACGGTGTACCCGGTCGGTCGACGGCTGCGCCACCAGTGTTTGCAGGAAAGCCTGGTCCTGAACCAGTTGCACGACCTGGCTCAGCATCTCCGCTTGCTTGTCTTGCTGGCGTATCGCCAGGAGAAAGATGACCTGCACGTCCACCGTCTCGGACGGCTCACCCATGACACGAAAGGTGACGGGCTGGTGCAGGACGCCTACCGCCACAGCCGACTCCTTCACCCACTGGGCCTCGGTATGGGGCAAGGCCACCTTCACGCCGGGCGTCGGCAGGCCGGTGGGAAACTCCCGCTCTCGTTCCAGAACGCGGGCGCCAAAGTCCGGCTGCACAACGTCACACGCCAGAAGGGCGTCAGCCAGGACGCTCACGGCCTCCTTATCATCTGAGGCGGAATCCAGGATACGAATGTACTCGGGCCGGATCAGGTCCGAGAGGCGCAGGACTCCGCCCAGGTCCGCCGCGGCAGCCCTGATGTCATGGGCCCCGAACAGAGACCGGCCCACCACCAGGAGTGAGACACCGCCCGCTCGCAGGCGGGCGGCCTCCGCAGGGCCGACGCCCCCATCCACGCCAATGGCGATCTCCGGACCCAGCAGCCGCCTGGCCTCTTCCAGGCGCTCGTAGGTGATGGGCATGAAGGCCTCGCCGGCCAGGTCCGGCTCGGTGCTGAGAAGAAGAACCCCATCCAGCAAGTCGCGGTAGGGAGCCAGCACCAAGGGGGGCGTTCGGGGATTCAGAGCGAGCCAGGCCTTCCTGCCCAGGCTGCGAATCCGCTGCAGAACGCGGCGGGGATAGGGACAGGCCTCCCAGTGCACCGCCAGCGTGTCGGCCAGGGCGGCAAAGGATTCCAGGTACGGCTCCGGGTTGGCCACCATCAGGTGGACGTCGATGGGCAGGGTGGTCAGGCGCCGAACCGCACGAAGCACGGGGAGGCCAAAGGTGAAGTTGGGTACAAAGGTGCCGTCCTCCACGTCAAAGTGGACTCTCGGAATGCCGGCCTCCTCGAGGCGTTTCAGCTCGTCGGCCAGCCGCCCGAGATCGGCAGAAACCAGTGAAGCCGAGAGGGCGCACGTCATACGAATGCCTCCGTAGTGCAGGCGAAGCCCCGCCCCCGCGGGAAGGGGCGGGGCTTCCGCCGCAAGGAACTGCTTAGAACAGGCTGGACAACTTGACCAGCAGCCAGGCGATGGGGTTGCCGAAGTTGGTGATGGTGGTCGTGCCCTCGGGGAAGGCGAAGCCGGCGCTGGCCGCCGCCTTCGTAACCAGAGGGGCCCAGTCGGAACCCATATACATGATGATGGTCATAAGCAGGGTACCGACAATGAGGTTTTTGACCATGTTCCCCCGGGTGAAGGGCGTGATCATGACCGCAAAGAACGTGGTGCCGGCCAGGTCGCCAAAGGGCAGCAGCCGGTTGCCGGGAAGGATGACCGCCAGAAGGAGTGTGATCGGCACCAGCAGCAGGCCGGTGGCCAGGGTGGCGGGATGTCCGATCAGCAGGGCCGAGTCCATGCCGATGTAAACCTCACGGCCCTTGCTGTAGCGCTGCAGGAAGGTCTTGGCGTCTTCCGCCAGCGGGGTCAGGCCCTCCATCAGGATGCCCACCACGCGCGGCATGAGCAGGAACACGGCGCCCATGGACACGCCCAACTGAAGCGTCTTCTGCAGGTTTAGTCCGGCGGCGATGCCAATGATGACGCCCAGAACCACGCCGATGACTGTGGGCTGACCCAGCACACCGAATTTCTTCTGGATCGACTCCGGGTCCGCCTGCAGCTTGTTGATGCCCGGAATCCGGTCAACCAGCCAGACGAGGGGGTAGACGATGGGTACGGAGGCCATGGCCCAGCCCTGCGAGATAGACAGGCCGGGGAAGTCGAAGGCCTCCTGCACCCTGGGTGCGGTCCAGTCCGCCATCTTCAGGGTGAACGCGGCATGGAGCACGGAGGCGATGATGCCCAGGCCCAGGCTGCCGGTGGCGAAATAGACCAGCGAGCCGGACATGGCCCAGTGCCAGTAGTTCCAGATGTCGATGTCCAGGGTCTTGGTCAGGCGAAGGAAGAGCATCACCAGGTTGGTGAGAATCCCGATGATAAAGATGAGAGCGCCGATTTGTGTGCCGAAGGCGATGGCCGCCCCAGCCGGCCAACCCACGTCAAGGGCAGTCAGGTTGAGGCCCAACCGCTTGACCATGGCGTCGGCAGCGGGAGCCATGAACTGAAAGAACAGGCCGATGACCAGGTTGATGCCAACGAAGCCAAAGCCGACGGTCAGGCCGGACTTGATGGCCTTGCCGAAGGACTGCCTGAGAGCCAGGCCCAGGATGGTGATGATGACCGGCATCATGACGGACGGACCCATGTCCACCAGGAACTTGATTCCGTTACTCAATGCCTGCACCGTGATACCCTCCTCGTGTGGGGTAATGCCGGCCGCCGGCCACTCCGTCAGGACGATGTTTGCAGTTTGGCAAGAATCTCCGCGTCCAGCCGGTCCGCCCCCACGCCCGTGATGTAGGGCAGGGCGGAAACCACAGGGACGCCCAGATCTCGCGGAGTAGCCGTGGTAGAAACGATGAGATCGATACCGGCGAGCCTGCCGCGCAACTCGGCCGCGCTGGTCTGGGAGACCTCGTGCTCGATGCCGTGCTTGCCCAGCAGTGCCCGCACCTTTCCGGCCACCACCGTAGAGGTGGCAATGCCGCTACCGCAAACGATCAGGACCCGCTTCTTCACGTCTCGCTCCCTGCCTTTCTCGTATACTCATCCCCCCGTCCCGCAGGTCCGGCCCTTCATCACTACCTATCAGCCCCGGGACAGGTCGGGCGCCTGCTGCAATGCCAAGAGGTATTCGGCCACCAGAGTGGCTGCCGCTTCGACGTCGGCAACGGCCGCCGTCTCCACCGGCGTGTGCGTGTACCGGCAGGCGAATCCCACGTCCACTGCGGGGATGCCCCGGCGCACCAATTGCATGAACGAAGAGTCGCCCAGGCCGCCGAAGAACACGTTCCGCTGCACCGGCATGCCCAACCGACGGGCGGTGTCCTCGATTCCCTGACGCAGCCTGGGGTTGGGAATGAGGCCACCCAGGGTGCCGCGCCCGTGAAAGCTGTAGTAGCCGACCACGGGGCCGCCGCCCAGGGCCAGGTCGGCCCGGGCCGCAAGATCCGGTGTGTCGTGCGCCACGGCAACGTCCAGGCAGATGCCCAGAATGGGTTCAAGGGCATAGGCCGCCGGCAGCACGCCGCGGATGTTGAACTCTTCTTGAACGGTGGCCACCAGGGCGACGTCCAGCGCCGGTTTGTCCCGGTGAAGCCTCTCCGCTAACGCCAGCAAAATGGCACACCCCAGCCGGTCATCCAGGGCCTTGCCCGTCACCAGTCCGCCCGGTAGCGTGCGCAGAGACATGTCGTAGGTCATAGGAGTTCCAACGTGGACCCCGAGGGACTCCACCTCGGCGGCACTGCGGGCTCCGATATCGATGTAGCAGTCATCCACCGGGACAACCTTGTACTTCTCATCAGCCGGCGTCACGTGGTGCGACTTGACTCCAATCACGCCGTAGACCGGGCCCAGGTCACCGGTGAGAACCACGCGCTGCCCCTGGAGCACGCGCTCCGGAATGCCGCCTACACGAACCAGGCGCAGGAATCCGGTGGGCTCCACCTTGCGCACCATCAGGCCCAGCTCGTCCATGTGGGCGAAGACCATGGCCGGCCCGCCGCCGCTCTTGCCGTGAATCTTGCAGATGACGTTGCCAAGCGGGTCAACTTCCATCTCGTCCACGTAGGGAGCAAAATGCTCCTTCATGTAGGCGATCATGGGCTCCTCGTGCCCGGACAGAGCCGAGATGCCGCTCAGTTCGCCAAGAGTTGCCACCCAGTTCATGCCGCGTCCCCCCTGACGGAGTGCACGGCCGCCATGAAGCGCTTCACACGCTCCGGGTCAACACGGTTCCAGGTAATCCCGCCTTCCTTGAGGTGGGTACCCACAATGGCTCCGTCCGCGTAACGGAGCTTCTCCTGGACATTCTCCGCCGTGACGCCGGTATTGGCGAAGACCGGGACGTCCCGCACCGACCGCTTGGCGGCCATAAGGCTCTCCGTATCCACCTCGGAGCCGGTCATCATGCCGGAGACGCAGAGCCCGTCGGCCAGAGAGCTGAACACCGCCGTCTGCGCCACCTGCTGCAGGCCTCTTGCCGCCAGAGGCGCGGCGAACTCGGCGTTGATATTGTAGAGAAGCTTGACCCGTTCCGCCCCAATCTGCCGCCTGAACCTCAGGGCCTCGCCGGCATTGGTGTTCCAGATGCCGATGTCACCGGCGTAGGCACCGGTGAACACTTCGCGTACGAAGACGCCTCCTGTGGCATGGGCGATGGCGATGGCGGCGACGGGGTCCCACAGGACGTCAACGCCGAAAGGAACGCTGAGCGCCGGGCGGACCTCGGTAATCACACGGGCCATGGTGGCCGCGGTCTCCGGCCCCGCCTTCAACGTATACGGCCGGTCGTTCTCATTGCAGAACATGACGGCATCGATGCCACCGGACTGCAAGGCTTCCACGTCGCCGTGGATGCGCTCGATGATCCCTTCTACTCCCCTGGCGGCGTCGTACAACGGCGTCCCGGGAAGCGGCGGCAGGTGCGCCATGCCGATGATCACTTTGTCCTTGCCGAATACATCCCTGAGCCAGCTCACTTGAAAAGCCCCCTTGTCGATGTGCTTCCTACGGTAGGCGCGGCGGCCTGAGACCATGGGCCGCCTTGAAATCCTCAGGTCAGCATGAGCTTCACGCCGCGTTCCTCGATGCGGGCCGCCACGTCAGCGGGGAGGCCCGTGTCCGTCACAATCACGTCCAGTTGCTCAAGCGGGCAGACCGTGGCGAAGACCCGCTGCTGGAACTTGTGGCTGGCGGCCACCAGAATCACCTGAGAGGCGGCTTCGATCATCGCCTGTTTTACTGCCACTTCATGCAGCGTGCGGTTGGTGACGCCGTCGTCCAGGGAAACCGCATCGGCCCCCAGGAAGACGCGGTGTACATGCACGGAGCGCAGCATGGCCTCCGTGCGCGGACCCGCCAGGGTGTAGACGGACTCCAGCAGCATGCCGCCCGTGTCGATGACGGTCATGCCGCCGCGTCGGGCCAGCTCGCCCAGGACCTCCAGATCATTGCTGACGACGGTGAGCCGTGTGTTTTCCTTCAGATGGCGCGCGACCTCCAGCGTGGTGGACCCGGCGTCGAGGATGAGCGTCTCGCCCACCCCCACCAGCTCAGCCGCCTTCCTGCCGATGCGCCGCTTCTCTTCCAGATGCTCGGCCCGCTTCCGGCGGTAGGGGATTTCCGTGGCTCCGTTGATTTCAGGAGAGTAGGCTCCGCCATGGACGCGCACCAGCATCCCGTCCCGCTCCAGGGCCGCCAGGTCCCGGCGAACGGTCATGGGCGAGACCTCCATCTTCTCGCTTAGCTCCTTGACGGTTACGACACCGGACCGAATAAGCTCCAAAATGTGGCGCTGACGCTCCTGGGCAAGCACGGGCAGTCCTCCTGACACTGGCTCGACAACTGCGGCGAATTGGTCACGTTCGTTCGTTCTTGAGTGTATGTGTTC
>CALMNP010000458.1 GCA_937868875.1 uncultured Bacillota bacterium
TCAGCAAGCTCAGAGCGAGGGCGGCCATCCGGGCAATCCTGGCCAGACGGTCGGGCGATACCGCAGTGCGCCGGCCCCCCGCCAATCGGCCTGCCAGCCAGATCACCAGGGATGCCAGGAAGACGAGAACCGACGCCGCAAGAAGCGGCAGCCTTAACCCTTTGGCGTCATACCAGTGCCGTTTTGGATAGTCCCACGGCCAGTGGTCGGTGTACAGGTCCGTGATTCTGCCGCTGGCGTCTGCACGAAATGCCATCAGCCCCTCGCCGTCCAGTCTACAGAACAACAGGGGTTCCGTTTCCACCCAGCGACCCGGGGTAGACGAAGCAGAAAGAGTCCCGTCGCGGTTGGCGCGGATGACAACCTCCTCGGCGTTGACCTTCTCAACCATGCGCGGGTCGAAGCTCAGGAACTGGTACACCCCCGCATAGCGAGGGGCTCGTTCCCGGTACCCGGCCATGGGCTCAGGTGGAACGATGCTGGCGGTGAAGTAGCGGTCCAGAAAGGCCCTGGTGAAGGCCTCATGGAGGCTAAAATCCCTGCGGTTGGTGGAGATGAAGAAACCCAGGTGCTCTTCCGGCAACAGGTGGAGCCAGTTGGCAAAGCCAAGCCCTTCCCCCTGCTGCATGAGCGCCCGCTTCCCGTGCGTGTACTCTTCCAAGAAGCCGTAGGCCAGGCCCGGCAGCCGGGGGTCCTGTGTGAAGTGCTGCCTGTGCATTTCCCCGACCGTCTCGGGTTGGAGAATCCGTAGCTCCCGCCCTAAGATGGGCAATCATGAAATGCCCCATATCGTCAGTTTACTGCTTGGAACAACGCCGCACCGCCGACGAGCGAGTCATGTTGGGGCGGTTCAGAACACGAAACGTAAGCCTTTTCAGGACCTTGTCGAAAGGGCTCGTCTGGAGAACCGGAGACTTCGATAGTGCGGAACGTGGTATGCTCACCCTCAGCCAACGGCTTGGCGAGTTGCCAGCGAGCAACCTGGCCTGGTTGATGACAAGCTTGTGGACCGCTGGGGTGGCGCCTAATCACTCGCTTCTCCAGGCCGCCGGGTCACTTGTGGAAAGGCAGCAGCAGGAAGATGGACGCTGGATCAGTGAGGACGGGCCAGAGTG
>CALMNP010000459.1 GCA_937868875.1 uncultured Bacillota bacterium
GTCCTGCCCGGCCGGTGTTCCGCCGCCAGATAGGCGGTGTCTTCGCGGGCAAAGACTTCAAGGGGTCTGGGTACGCCGGGGTGGTCGAGGGTCGCCAGCAAGGCCGCCTCCAGGCTGAGCCGCTCCGCGGCCGCCTCCGTGGTGACCGCCTTCAGGGTACACAGTCGATGGCCCGAAACGGGCCCAGCCGGCATCTCCCGTTCCGTGCCGCGCTGCAGAGCCAGGTACACGGCGCCGTCCGCTCCGGACCCGAGGAGTCCAAGCACTTCGTACCTGGCTTCGGGGCTCTCCACCTCGTCGCCGGCGGACAGTGCCGGGCCCAGCCGCCCCTGCGCTTCTCCGCTCATACCGCACCTCGCTCCGATTCCGTCCGGTCCCCTTGGGAGAGCCGCGCCACAGAGGCCCGGCAGGCGCGAAGGGCGCGCACCACGGCCACGGCTGACTGAAACCTCTGGTCCGGGTCCGGCGCCAGCGCCTGGGTCAGGAGGGGCTCGACGGCCCGGCGCAGGGTGGGGGTCCAGTGAGGCGCGGGCGGGAGTTGAACGGGCCGGCCCCGCGTGCCGCCTATGACGACGCGCGCGGAGGGCCCGGCCAGCATGCGGTAGAGGACCATGCCCAGGGAGTAGAGGTCGGACCTGGCGTCCGCCTGGCCGCGGAAGAGCTGCTCCGGCGCCAGGTACTCGTGGACGGTGATGGAGGAGAGGACCTGGGTGGCCGCCGGCGACTCCGGCGTCCGGCTGATCTCAAAGTTGACCAGCCTGGCCCGGCCGCGGCCGGCCAGAAAGATGTTGCGCGGCTGGACGTCGCGGTGCACCAGGCCGCGCTTGTGCGCAGCGGCCAGGGCTTCGGCGACCTGCCGCGCGATGCCCAGGGCCTGGTCCGGCGCCATGGCGCCTTGATCCATGACTTCCTGCAGGGGCCGCCCCTGCACCGTCTCCAGAATGACGTAAAGCCGCTCGCTGTCTTCCATAAAATCATGAACCGCAGGCACGCCGGGATGCCGGAGGGCGGCCAGGGCTCTGGCCTCGCGCCGGAACTGCGCCTGAAGATGTTCGGGGACAGCCGCCCGGTCCAGGCACCGCACTACGACGCGGCGCCCCAGGTGCCGATCCTCGGCCAGGTAGCTGAGGCTGAACCGTCCCGGGGGGAGAGTATCGAGCAGGTGAAAGCGACCGTTCGCCATTGAATCCAAGCCCATTCCACCGCTTCCTACAGAATTTGGTAGTGATGCTTCTGCGCCGCCGTCCCGGACTCCTCCCAATATGTGGAAGTACTCTGGCCGGAACGAGGGGCCGCCGATGCTGACGGGGCGCTTGTTTTGGTCTCGACCTGTCCAGAGTATGGCGTGTCCACATTTCGCTCGACATAAGATGGCCCCATCGCGTCGACTGCCGACGTAGGCTGACCGGACGCGCGACAATCCCGCCCCGTTCGGTTTGGCCCCACGAACCCTATGTTATGAGAGACGGTGACTGGGAAATCATGACAGGTCCAACGGTTTGACCGCTTTAGCGGTGCCCGTGGGCCCGGCTCAGGTCTGTTGGCCGTAACGCATGACAGCCGGGTGTTTGTGTCGATAGAATCCCTGGACAGCCTACGCAGCGCGGCATCAAGCGACATCCAATCTCTGGTAACATCCGAACCAGAGTTATGAAACCGTGACATAACTACGTCACGTTGAGTGGGAGCGATGGCCGCGTGCGGACGTGGGACGGGACCGTGGATCGGGAACTGACCCCCTCGCCTGGTGTTACCGGCGAGGCCGAAACGGTGAGCCTTCGAGCCGGCGCCGGCAGGGCCGGCGGGCCCGGTGTCCTTCACGCCCTGACCCTCCTTGGCGACGTCGCCGTCTGGGCCGTCCTCACACTGTCGCTGCTGACCCTCATGCTGGCCGTGATCGCGCGCAGCACCAGCGGCTCCGGAACGCAGTGGCTGGTAGTCGTCTCCAATAGTATGAAGCCCGCCCTGAGCACCGGCGACCTGCTGGTGGTGCGGCCGGTCGCTCCCGACCGCATCCGAGTGGGTGACATCGTGACCTTCGAGGACGCGCGCAGCCCTCAGGTGCTGGTCACCCACCGGGTTATCACTGTGGAACCCATGCAGGGCCGCCTCAGCTTTCGGGTCAAGGGGGACAACAACCCCATTCCCGACCCGCAGATCGTTGACCAGAGCCGCATTGTGGGGCGCGTGGCCTTCCATCTGCCCCTGGCCGGCTACGTGGTTCACTCCTTGCAGGCCCGGCCGGCTCTTGCCCTCCTGACCCTTCTGCCATCCCTTCTGGTGATGGCCCTGCAGTCCACCCGGCGCAGGGCCATGAAAGCGGAGGTGCACTCACCTTGAGAAGCACTCGGGTGCGCCGCCTCTTCCAGCGCCTGCTTCTGGCGCAAGGGCTGGCCATCGCCTTCGTCATCGGGAGCGCGGTGCGGCCCGGGGTGACCCTGGCCGCGTTCGCCGATTCCTCCACTGTCACCGTGGAGGTATCCGTCGCCAACCTCACGGATACCATTGAACTTCGTGCTCTTCCCCACTCGCCGGCCCCGAGGGACCTGGGGCCGCCTGAGCCACCTCCGGGTGGAAGGGAGCCGCCGGGACGGCCCCCGGATGAACGAGAGGCTCCGGAGCAACCCCCCGGTCCGCCTGGAGACGGCAAGGGGGATCCACCACAGGCGCCCCCAGGCCAGGACCCAGGCAAGGA
>CALMNP010000460.1 GCA_937868875.1 uncultured Bacillota bacterium
ACCGAGGCCGCCGCTCAGCAGGAGCAGTGTCAGGATCTGCTGCGTGCTGAGCCCGGTGATGGGCGACACGCCAAGCAGTTGCAGGAGCAGCAGGGTGCGCAGCGAGGACGAGCTGATGGTCGGCACGCCCAGCAACTGCAGCGTCAGCAGGGTGTTGAACAGGCTCGCGGTGGACGACGGAACAGCGAAGGAAAGAGGCACGTGGTCAAACCTCCTTTCGGGTCGGTTCCAACGGGTTCAGGCCTCAGGCCACGAACCCGATGACATAATATGATGACCGCCCTCCCCAGGTGTGGGGCATTCATGAAGCGAAATACTAGGCCCGGGAGGGCATGCCGTTGACCGTTCGAATCCTTGGAATCGAGACCAGTTGTGACGAGACCTCGGCCGCCGTGGTAGCCGATGGCCGGCGCATCGAGAGCAATATCATCGCCTCGCAGGTGGATCTCCACCGCCGCTACGGTGGCGTGGTGCCGGAGATCGCCTCTCGCAAGCACGTGGAGCTGGCCCTGCCGGTGGTTCGCGAGGCTCTGGACCAGGCCGGCTGCGGCCTGGACGCCCTGGACGCCGTGGCCGTCACCGCCGGCCCCGGGCTGGTGGGAGCCCTGCTGGTGGGGCTCTCCGCCGCCAAGGCCCTGGCCTGGGCCAGGGGCATCCCCCTGATCGGGGTCAACCACCTGCGCGGCCACATCTACGCCAACTTCCTGGCCAACCCGGACCTCAAGTTCCCCCTGCTCTGCCTGATCGTCTCCGGCGGCCATTCGGACCTGGTGTACCTGGAAGACCACCTGCACCTGCGGCGTCTCGGCCGCACCCGCGATGATGCCGCCGGCGAGGCCTTCGACAAGGTGGCACGGTTACTGGGGCTGGGCTACCCCGGCGGCCCGCTGGTGGACCGGCTGGCGAGCGACGGCGACCCGGAGGCCGTGGCCTTTCCCCGCGCCTACCTGGAGGAGGGCAGCTACGACTTCAGCTTCAGCGGTCTGAAGACGGCGGTGCTGAACTACCTGCAGGGGCCGGGACCCCATCGCCCCCCGGCCGACGTCGCCGCCAGCTTCCAGGCTGCCGTGGCTGAAGTGCTGGTGGACAAGACCATGAAGGCCGCGGCGGACACGGGCGTGCGTCACGTCCTGCTGGCCGGCGGCGTGGCCGCCAACAGCGCCCTGCGCCACCGCCTGGATCGAGCCGCCGCCCATCGCGGCCTGGCCGTGACTTACCCGCCGCTCGAACTCTGCACGGACAACGCGGCCATGATCGCCGCCGCCGGCTACTTTCTGCACCAAGCTGGGCGCCGCGACGATTGGGACTTGAACGCACACGCCACGTTGCCCCTGGTCTAAGCGGGAAGGCCCGTCCCTTCCCCAGAGCCCGCAGGAGTTTTCTGCCTATGGGCCGAATCTTGCAGGGCGGCAGGAGGGAACAAGTGTTGCGCAGGCTCACGAGCCACCCCGTGGCAGGCCTCAACTCCATGCATCACATGTACCGCGCCGTGCCCTGGTACCGCGTGGTGCGCAATGTCCTGGTCATTTACACGGCCCGCTTCACCCCCTGGCTGGGCGTCAAGAACTGGATGTACCGCCTCGTCGGCGTCAAGGTGGGGCGGGGCGTCTCCGTGGGGCTGGCCGTGGTGCTGGACGTGTTCTGGCCGGAACTCATCACCCTGGAGGACAACTGCATCCTGGGCTACAACACCACCGTCCTGTGCCACGAGTTCCTGCAGCGGGAATACCGCACGGGGCCGGTCGTGGTGGGCCAAAACGTCATGGTCGGGGCCAACAGCACCATTCTCGCCGGGACCGTCATTGGCGAGGGCGCCACCGTTTCCGCCATGAGCCTGGTGAACCGCGACGTGCCTGCGGGATGCCTGGCAGGCGGTATCCCGGTGCGGGTGATCCGGGTGCGCGAGGAGGCTCCGGGTTCGTCAGACGACGGCAGGGGAGAGGGGTCGGGCGAGCGTGGCCACTCTTGAGCTGATCCGGTGGCTCCAGCACTTTGAATCGCCGGGGCTGACAGCGGTCTTTCGTCTCATCACGGACCTGAACAGCGAGTCGTTCTACATTGTGGCCCTGGCCCTTCTCTACTGGTGCCTGGACCGGCAGGTGGGCTACCGGCTGGCGGTGCTGTTCCTGACCTCCGCCTGGGCCAACGGCGGCCTCAAGGCGTTCTTCCACACACCGCGTCCGCCCGAGACCGTGGTGCACCACCTGGTGGTGCAGACCGACCCGGCTTTCCCCAGCGGCCACGCCCAGGGGACAACGGTGTTCTGGGGTCACCTGGCCCTCACCTACCGCCGGCGCTGGCTCATCTGGACCGCCGTGGCCGTGGTCGTCCTGGTCTCCCTGTCGCGCCTGTACCTGGGCGTTCACTGGCTCCAGGACCTGGGCGGCGGCATCCTCATCGGCCTGGGCATCCTGGCCCTGGCCGCCCTGGTCTGGCGGTACGAGACCACCACCTGGGCCGAGTTCCCGTGGGCACTGCACCTGCTGCTGGCCACCTTCGCGCCTCTCGCCCTGCTGGTCCTCTACGGCGGCCCGGACGCTGCGGTGGTGGTCGGCGCGATGTCGGGCCTGGGCCTGGGCCACTTCCTGAACGAGCGCTTCGTCCGCTCGGGGACGCGGGCGCCGTGGCCCGCGCAGGCCGTCAAGACCGGCGGCGGGGTGCTGCTCATCGTGGCCGTGCGCCTGGGGCTCAAGGCCCTCTTCCCCGCGGGCGAGGGGTGGGACCTGATTCGCTACGTGGCCATCGGCTTTACTGCGGCGTACCTCTGGCCCTGGGTCTTCACCCGCTTCGGGGGCGCCTTCGCCGCTTCCGGCAGCGGGCACGTCCAGGGCTAGTCGACAGCGT
>CALMNP010000461.1 GCA_937868875.1 uncultured Bacillota bacterium
ATCAGGACCTGCCCGAGTCGCTTAAGGCTCGGCTGCTTCCGGCAGTTCATGCTGCACAGAAGTCGTTCACGCCCTGGTGGTTCTAGTGGCTACGCCTTCGGTCTGTGACCAGGCGCATGTCGGGGACTCACGCCATGCTGACGGGCACAGGGGTCGACCTGGCGCCGTTCCTCGGACTGACCGCGGCGACCGCCTTCCTGGGCAGATATCGAATTGCCTTCAGCGTCGTTGGTCTGGCGGTCAATGCTGTTGGCGTGGCCATAAGCGTCCAAACGCTAACGCGCCTAACGGGGAGGGCCGGCGCGTGACGTTCGCCGGACGTGAGGCAGGGCCCCCGGTTGGCCCGAACAGCACTCGCTCCTAAGCCGAGGGCGTTAGTTAGGCGACTAATAGGACCACGGTCCTATTCTTTCGACACGCATCGTCACGCTATCATGGGGCCATGAACAGAGAACTGGCCGCCTGGACCCAACTCACCCGCCGGCTACCCCGGGTGAGGGGCGCCGGACATATCTCGCAGTGGGTGTGGCAGGTATATAAACGCAAGCCGCGCCCGCACGAACTGGCAGACGTCCTCGGCCTGTGCATGGAGTTGGATCCGCACCAGGTCGTGGACGGCATTCTGTTGTTGGCGCCGCAGCTCTTCGACTACGTGGAGATCAGTTTCCTACAGCGCCACCTGCGTTCAGGGGACACCTTCTTGGACGCCGGCGCGTACGTCGGTATGTACGCCCTGACCGCGTCGCGCCTCGTCGGCTCTGCCGGGTCCGTCGTGGCCGTAGAAGCATCCCCGGACACTTACCGCCGACTAACCGCACACGTTGCCTGGAACCGGGCTGAGAACGTTCAAACGGTCCACGGGGGTCTGTCCGATCAAGACGAAACCCTGCCCCTGGCACTCCACCCCTCCGACGCCGGCAGCAACACCTTCCTCGCCGACACTACCGGGCCCACCGTAACCGTCCCCTGCCGGCCGCTGCTGCCCGTCCTCCAGGAGCTCGGCGTCCAGCACCTGACCGGGGCGAAGTTCGACGTGGAAGGCTTTGAGTACCGGGTGCTGCGCTGCTTCCTGGCCGACGCGCCGCCGAGTCTTTGGCCAGGCTTCGTCATCCTCGAGTGGAACCACCTGTATGACCAGGACGCCGGCGGAAACGCAGTGGACCTGCTCCTGCGAAACGGCTACTCACGGGTCTGGAGTCACGGGCTTAACCACATCCTGATACGCTGAGGGCCGGGGAAAATCTCCGGCCCTCTCCGATTTCTATATATGAGGCGACGTCGTTTGATGGTAGTAGGTTGCCCAGCGATGAGGACCAATAGGACCTGGGTCCCATGTCACAACATGGCAGTTCCGGGTAAACTGGTGGCGAAAAGGGTCCCTGATAAGATGGAGGGGGAACAAGAGGCATGACGGCAATAAGACCCAGTCGAACGGTCGAAGTAATGTTTTCGGCGACCGTTCTTGGTACGGCTCTTATCCTGTCGTGGCTGGCATTCTTTCCTCTCAGTCCCTACAGAGACGTGATTGGCAGCCTCTGGTACCTCATTGGAATAACAGGACCAGCCGTCCTGATCCTTGGGATACCGACCTATTACCTTGGGCTACGACCCGGAAGGCTCTATCGAGTCTTTATCGAAATTGCGGCCGTCCTTACCGGGTTCAATGCGGTGGTCCTCCTTGTCAACCTTCTAGGGTTGCTTGCATCCAAGAAGATCGTAATGCCTGAGTTTGTCAGTGGTCTTTTAGCCGTCGGCGCGATACTGCATGTAGCCTGGAGACTCTGGGGAGGGGCGCGCACCACCGAGCCGGCGGGTTATTAGCCCGACCGCGGATGCGAACAAACAAGGGTCTAGATCCGAGTGCACCGCCAGCAGACGCCGTCCCGGAGACAATCATAAACAAGAACCTTGCCACCCTAGATGAACCACCTCATGAAATGGGCCCCGCAGGTTTATTTGAGACCGGCGGGGCCCCATTCATCCTGCGTCGACGCCTCAGGGCGGGCACGGGGGACGGCAACTGCCACCGCTGGGTGGGGCCGGGGCACCGCCCTTGCGCTCCTCCCGCCTGCGTGGCAAAATCGGAACGAACGCTCATGCAGGATTGCCAGGGCGGCAATCTACCAACGGATATGGATCAGATCTGAGGAGTGGTATCTATATGAACGGAAGACTCGACGGAACGGTGGCCCTGGTCACCGGGGCAAGCAGTGGTATCGGCGAGGCCACGGCCCGCGCCCTGGCCGACCAGGGCGCGGCGGTGGCACTGG
>CALMNP010000462.1 GCA_937868875.1 uncultured Bacillota bacterium
GGACACCACCCTTTCAAGGTGGTAACACGGGTTCGAATCCCGTTGGCGCTACCACCTGAAGACTGAACCCGTTATCATCTCCCCGCGGGGAGATGATAACGGGTATTTTGCTTTTCCGGCCCTCCTGGGCGGTACCAGCCTCTGGTCATCAAGGCAAGAGAGAGGTTGCGACATCACCTGCGAGCCTTCGCCAACCTCCGCACGGTCTCTGGAGGTTGGGCAGATCCATTGTGGCCACGCAACCGGGCTGTTTGGGCGTCGCCGCGCGGAAAGGGCCGAACTGCGCGACAAACAGCGTCCACTGACCGCTCTTGCCTTCGGACAAGCGACAAAAACCACGCTGTCAACTTCTTACAATGACGTTATGGATACTTCGCTTGTCAACCGGGCGGTGAGGACATGAACGACACGCTGGAACGGCCCACAACGCAGCACGTCCTACGTCTGGCCGGATCGTTCCTGGTGGTCGCGGCGGGGGGTCTGCTTCTCGGACGCGCCGCCGTCTACGGCGTTCTCTTTCCGTTTCTGCCGGCCTTTGTGGCCAGCCTGACCGCCGCTTCGCCCGCACTGGCCGCCGTGGCTGCTGCAGGGGGGCTGTTTGGCCTGTTTCGGACCTGGGGGCCCTACCCGGCACTGGCCGGTGGCGTCGCGCTTCTGCCGCTGGCCCTCTGGCCTGCAGGACGTCGGGGAACGGCGTCCTCCGCCCGGGTCGCCCTGGTGGCGGGTGTCAGCGCGGCGACAGCCGCCGCCCTGACCGCCTACCTTCAGGGATTGGGCCCGGAGGGCCTCTGGCTGGCCGGGTTTCAGGGGCTGTTCACGGCCGGGCTGGCCGTGGCCTATCGCCCGGCCGTGGCCTCGCTGGGGCGGCGCCAGACGGTGGCACGCGGCGCGGTGAACCGGCTGGCTCTCATCAGCCTGGTTGCGTCGGCGGCGGCCGGTCTGGATGGACTCTCTCTGGCCGGGGTGTCGCCCGCCGCCGCCACGGGTGCCGCTCTTGTCGCCGGTCTCGCCCTGGAGGGCGGCGTCGCCTACGGAGCGGCGGCGGGCACGCTCTTTGCGGCCGTCACCTCGTTGGCGCACGGCATCGACCCGGCCCAGGTGGGGGCTCTGGCCCTGGCCGGCGCGGCCGCCGGTCAGCTGCGAGGCCTGGGACGAGGGGGCGCAGCGGCCGGCGTGCTCATCGGCGTGCTTGCCGGCAGCTACGCGTCCCAGCCGGTGGAGTCCCTCACGGCCTTGCTTGGCAGCTCGCTGCTGGGGGCGGTGGTCGGCGTTCTCATTCCGACAGCATGCTTTTCCGCCCTCCTCGGTGACCTGAGGGCTGAGGCGGCATCGCCTTTAGAGACAGCTGCAGTTGCGGCCAGGACCGACCGCGGCATTCAGAAGCTCAAGGCCCTGGCGCGCCTGTTCAGCGAACTGTC
>CALMNP010000463.1 GCA_937868875.1 uncultured Bacillota bacterium
GGCGGCACCCAGCAGGACGCCCCATCTTCCGTGTCGAATACCGCCCGCACGGGCTTCGCGGAGCCCGCCCCTCCCGACACGGAGCGTGATCTTGTGCGGCTGTTCGACGTCGTTCCCGCTCGATTCTTCAGCATTCTCGCCAGCAAGGGCAGGGCGGTCTACGCCGATGCCCTCTTTCTGTTGTATGACCTCTATCGGAGCCACCAGTTTGGCCTCCGTCGGGATGACGTGGTCGACGCTCTCACAGACCTTATGGCTCAACTGGACGAGGCCGGCGAGGACCACGAATGGTTGGACGAGGAGCTATGGGCCGGCGAGGACGGAACGGCCAACGGACCCGAAGGCCGCTCCTCAGACCAGGCCGCCCGCCCCTCCCAATCCCTCGATCCCCGCGCCAGGGCCAACGCTGTCCTGCGTCGTCTCAAGGAGGCCGGCTGGGTCGACCTCGAGCAGCGGACCAACTACGAGGAGTACGTCAACCTGATGGACTATGCCATCCAGGTGCTGGACGTGCTGGACCGCATTCGTACCAGGCGGCAGACGGAGTACCGGGGCTTCGTCTTCCAGACCTATCTGGCCCTGACCAGCGAGGACGCGCAGCGCGAGGGCCACCTGGCCCTTCAGGCCGCGTACGACCAGACGGAGGCCCTTGTCCGCGAGCTGAAATCCCTCCACCATAACATCCGCCACTACACAGAGCGCCTTCTGCAGCAGAAGAGGCCCCAGGATGTACTGTCCGTGCACTTCCTGGAGTATCAGGGGGAAATCCTGAACCGCAGCTACCATCAACTCAAGACCACCGACCACGTCTCGCGGTACCGGCCGAAGATCCTGGCGGCCGTAAGGGCGTGGGTGCGCGACTCCGACCGCGTCAAGGCAGCCGCTGCGGGCCTCGTGGCAAGTGGGCAGATGACGGAGCTCAGAGAAGCCCAGGCGGAAGTCCTGCGGCGCCTGGCCTTTCTGGAGTCCAGTTATGACACCATGGACGATCTGCTCCACGAAATCGACCGGCGCAATGCCCAATACGCCAAGGCGTCGCTGGAACAGGTCCGCTACATGCTGAACAGCAGCCGGGATACGGAGGGGCAGCTTATTGACCTGCTGCGCTTCGCTGCGGAGCAAATCGCCGGGGGTCAGCCGGGAACGCGCGAGGACCTGCAGAACCAGTGGCAGGATCTGTTTGCGCTGGCCGCGGTGGAGGCCTTGGAGGACCGCTCCCTGTTCACGCCACGCCGTACCCGCGAACTGATGAAGCCCGCCGCCCTGTCCCGTCAGGCCGTGGATGACGAGACGCGGCGCCAGGCCCTGGCCCGGGCGCACTTCCAGGTAGCCAACCGCCTCACGCTGGAACGCGTCAACCGCCACATCCTGGAGCGGCTGGGCACCAACGCCAGCCTGCAGGCCAAAGACCTGGGCGTGGATACCCTGGACGACTTTGTACTGCTGATCCACACGGCAGCCTACTCGACGAACCGGAAGGCCGCCTACCAGGTGGATTTCGAGGGCACTGCGGTGGAATCGGCCGGTGGGCGGTTCCGCTTCCGCAACGTGACCATCCGGAGGAAGAAGCATGCCTGAGATTTTGCAGGGCGCCTACGAGGCCCTGGGCAATCGGGAGAAAGAAGACCTGCGGCGGGTGCTCAACCACCTGCTGACCCGGTCCTTCCTGGTCAAGGGGAAGGACGAGAGCCGGCGCGACTTCTACTTTCTGGAGCGGCACCAGGCCCTGGTGCGGCAGTACCTGGAGGTGGCTGGCTGGGGGCTGCGCCTGGACCCCGCCTTTGGCGTCGCACAGGCTCTGCCGCCGGACGCTTCGGCGCGCCTTGGCCTGGACCTGACGCAAAGCCTGGTCCTCCTGATCCTTCGCCTGATTTACGAGGAGGGCCGCAAGCGGCTCAGCCTGACCAGCGACGTTATCACCACCGTCCAGGAGCTGCAGGATAAATATCTGAACCTCCGCCTCCGTACCCGCCCTCTGGACCGCAGGGCCTTGAAGGACGCACTCAACCTTCTGGGTCGCTTCGAGTTAATCATGGTGATGGGCGCCGACCCGACGGATCCCGCCACCCGACTGCGCCTCCTGCCGTCCCTGCTCTTTGCGGTGAAGGCTGATTCTCTCGCCCAACTGCACAGCCGCCTGAAGGGCTACCGCCAGGGCGGGGCCGCCGACCCGGACGCCGCCACCGACCCGTCCAACGAGGCAAAGGAGGGCGAGGAGGCGTGAAGCTGCTGCAGCGCGTCCGCCTGATCAACTGGCACTACTTCACCGATGAGACGTTGGATTTCCAGGGCGGGAGCGTCCTGCTCACCGGTGACAACGGCTCCGGAAAATCTACCATCCTGGACGCCATCCAGTACGCGCTGGTGGGCGATACCCGCCGCCTGCGCTTCAACCAGGCCGCCCACGAGAAGAGCCGCCGCGACCTGGAGGGCTACCTCCGCTGCAAGATCGGCGAGGACCAATCGGCCCTGTACCTGCGCACCGGCGACTTTACCTCCTATGTGGCCCTGGAGTTCCGGGACGACCGCACCAGGCAGACCTTCGTGCTGGGTGTCGGTGTGGACAGCCGCGCCTCGGGCGAGACGGAGAGACCGCTCTTCTTCAAGGCAGACAACCGGTGCCTGGAGGACCTGCCCCTGCTGGAAGACGACCGACCCGCCACCACCCGGGAGTGGCGGGAGCGCCTGCGGAAGATGCCGCGGGCCGACCACTATCCGACCGGCGACACCTATCGTGAGGCCGTCAGGGCCCGGCTCGGGCACTTGAGCGATCGCTTCTTCACCGTTCTGACCAAGGGCATCGCCTTCAAGCCCGTGGACAACCTGCGCGACTTCATCTACGACTACGTCCTCGAGGAGAACCGCGTCAACATTGACGTGATGCGGGACAACCTGCACCACTATCGGGAGTTCCAGCACCTCGTGGAGCAGACGGAGCAAAAGCTGGCAGTTCTGGAGCGGGTCGGCGGGCTCCACCGGGAGGCTGCCGATTGGGAGGAGCGTCTGCACGTTCAGGACTACGTGGTGGCCCGCGCCCACCTGGAGGATCGGGTCGAACACCGCGAGCAACTGGGCCAGGAGGAACAGGCGGCTCGCCGCCAGGTGGCGGAGGACGAGCCGGCGCTGAAAGAGGCCACAGGCCTGCGGGATGCAGCCGAGCGCCAGTTACGCGACCTGGCCCAGCGGAAGGCGGAGAACTGGGCACAGCAGCAGATCAACCAGATCACCCTGAAGCTAGAACACGCCCGAAGCGACCTGGCTCGTTTGCAGGACGACGAGGACCGTCTCCGCCGCCTGTCCCAGGAGGAGGTGGCGTCACTTCGTGAGGCCGCCGACCTGATGCGTTCACCGACCTTCACCTGGCTGCCGTCCGACCTGACCGGTGTGACAGAGGAAGCCGTCGCCTGGGTGGAAGCCTTGCTGGTCCCCGCCGCCGAGACAGCCCCCTTGGTGCCAAGCGCCCAGGCGGAGGCCCTGGCGGAACGGCTGGCCGGACTTGCCGACAGGGTTTCGGAACACCGATTCGACCTGAATCAACAGGTCAAGCGGCTGGCCGACGAAAAGGCGGAGCTGCAGCGGCGGCTGGCGGACCTGGCCCACCGGCGCCTGTCCTACGATGAGCACACCACACGCCTGCGCCGCCTCATCGCGGAGGAGGGGAGCCAAGAGGAACCGCAGGTTCTCTGCGAGCTGCTGGAGATCCCCCGAGAGAAGTGGCAGGACGCCGTTGAGGGGTATCTCAATACCCGTCGTTTCGACCTCATCGTCCGCCCTGAAGACTTCGACCGCGCTCTGGCGGTGTATGAGCGGCGTAAGCGGGAGTTCCGGCTGCACGGCGTGGGTCTGGTCAACACGGGCAAGATCATGGAGCACTTGCATGACCACATCACCGGCTCACTGGCGGAGGAGGTGCAGGCGGACAACCCCCACGCCCGGGCTTACATCAACCGGACGCTGGGGCAGGTGATGAAGTGCGAGACGGAGCAGGAGCTGAAGCACCACCGTATCGCCATCACGCCCACCTGCATGACCTACCAGAACCACACAGCGCGCCAGATTAACCCGGACGTCTACGAGACGCCCTTCATCGGCGAACGGGCCCTGCGCCGGCAGCGGGAACTGAAGCAGTCCCGGCTGCACCAGGTGGAAACAGAACTGACCAGCCTGACCCGCGCGCTGGAAGCCCACGACCGTCTGGCGAGGCTTCTGACCGACCGCCGTGACCGCTACACCACCATGATGGGACTGTGGACGCGGGCATCAGGGCTGCCTGCGGCCACCGCTGAGGTGACCCGCCTGGAGGCGGAGCTGGCGGCGGTGGACCGGACCGAGCTGGCCGAGATCGAGGCAGCGATCGCCCGGGCGGAGGCGGAGGAGGCGCGGCTCGACGCGGTGGTCGGCGAGTTGCGGGATCGCTTGGCCGCAACGCGGCAGCGACTGAAGGATCTGGCAACGCTCATTCCAACCGCCGATGACGAGGTGGCCCAGCGCCGCCTTGATCTGGAGGCCCTGACGTCTGCCTGGCCTTCGGCGGTCCAGCGGGGTGCGCAACGCTATCTGAGCGAACGCCGCCGCCACGGCAACGCCGAGATCGCCCGCCGTTTTGATGCGAACCGCAAAACCAACGCATCCCACCTGGAGAAGCTCCGCGAGGACCTGCGCCAGGCCCGCAGCAACTACAATAGGGACTATCAGTTTGGTGGGGCCATCGACGCGCCGGACAACGCCGCGTACGAAGCGGAGCGGAACAAGCTGGCCGAGAGCGATCTGCCCACCTACCGGGAACACATCAGCCAGGCGCGGGAAGCGGCCGAGCAGGAGTTCAAGGAGCATTTCATCCACCGGTTGCACGAGCACCTGGAGGTGGCTCAGAGCGCTTTTTCCGACCTCAACCTGGTACTCAAGGACATCCACTTCGGCCAGGACCGCTATGAGTTTACGGTCCGGCCGGCCGAGGCCTACCGCGACTACTACAAGATGATCATGGACGAGTACCTGATGGCGGGCCAGACCCTCTTCAGCGAGATGTTTCAGGAGCGGTACCGAGAGACCATCGAGGACCTCTTCCGCCGTATGCTGGACGTGCCCGAAGCGGAGCAGCAGGTGAACATTGACCGGCTCACCGACTACCGTACCTACCTGGAGTACGATATCCGTATCCACCACGGCAATGGCGAGAGTACGCTGTTCTCCAAGGTCAACTATGAGAAGTCCGGGGGCGAGACGCAGACGCCCTACTACGTGGCGATGCTGGCCTCCTTCCTGCAGGCCTACCACGCACCCTACAATGCTGACTCCGCCCGGCTGGTGCTGTTTGACGAGGCCTTCAACCGCATGGATCCCGACCGGGTGGAGAACATGCTGTCGTTCTTGCGAAGCCTGGGCCTTCAAGCGGTCATCGCCGCCCCCATCGATCGCTGTCAGCTGATCGCTCCCCACGTGCCCTCGACCCTTCTGGTCATGCGTCACGACCACCAGGTCTGGGTGGAGAACTACAGCCACGTACTGGAGATGCCGGTGCAGCCGGGGCAGCAAGTGTCGGAGGCGCCTCCGCCCGGGTCGGCGGAGCCTGCCACCGGCTTCAGCCAGGTGGCCGCGGCGGGCGACGACGATGCGTGATTACGAAAACCTCATCTTGAACCATCTGCTGGACCGCTATGAGCGCAGCGCCCACTTCCGCCGCTCCCCTGAGGAACCGGCCCCCACTCGGGGCGTATTCCTCCCCTTTGACCGCCGCACCCTACCGGACTACTGGGCGGAGGACGACCCGGCCTATCGCCGGGAGCTCAACCGTGCCGTCCGTGCCCTGGCGGAGCAGGGCCTGGTAAGGATTTTCTGGGCGCCGCTGGGAAGGGACACCGAGGTCGCCAAACTGGGCCTCAACTTGCAGCGACTAGATGACGCCTACCAGGCTGCTCGCCGCCGGCAACGTCGGGATAAGGAAGCGGCTCTCCGCCAGGTGGCGGAGAGGTGGCTGGAGCGCTGGGCTGCCGTCTCGTCTGTGTCGGCCGGCTTCGCGGAGGTAGGCAGCGCGGTGACCTATGACGAGACCGCCCCACCAGAGACCGGCCCGCGCAACTCCACCAGCCCGTCCGACGCCGGAGCCTCCGACTTGAGCGGTGATCCCCGCATCTGGGGTCAGACCCTGCTTTGGGCTGTGCTGGATGGCTTGCAGCAACACCGAACCCTGCCGCTGGACCTTGACCTCGATAGGCCCGAGGACCTGGACGCTCTGTGCCGCGTGCTGGACGCTCTGGCCTCATTGGATGCGGAGGTGCCGCGCCGCATCTTCAGCGTCCGGGTGCTGGGCGAGTCCAAAGCCCTGGAGGGACGGCTGGG
>CALMNP010000464.1 GCA_937868875.1 uncultured Bacillota bacterium
TCATGAAGCTCTTCTGGCTGGACGCTCCTCGCTGGCTCTACACGTCCGTGTACGTCGTCATGGGCTGGATGGTGGTCATCGCCCTGGGCCCGCTGCTGCGAGCCACGCCCCTCCCCGTCACCCTCTGGCTCATGGCCGGGGGGCTCCTGTACACGGTGGGCGCAGTCTTCTACGCCACTCGCTGGCCCAACCCCTGGCCCGGGAAGTTCGGCTTCCACGAGATCTGGCACCTGTTCGTCCTGGCGGGCAGCCTGGCGCACTTCAGCGCCGTTCTCCACCTGCTTCCCTTCAGTCCAGCCCTCTAGAAAAGGCCGGCCGCGACTAGCCCCGGGGCATCTGCCCCGGGGCTTTCTGCTCATCCCTACAGGGACGGACCCCGGCCATGTCGAACCGTGGCTTGGGAGGCGACGCTGGGGAGTGGCGCAGGGCCCCAGGCGCCCTGGATCTCAGGCCCGGTGATTATGGATGGGGGGCTGTCCGTTGCGCGAGCGTTTGGTGTTTCTGCTATTTGCCAGTCTGCTTGTCCCTGTGTTGATGGTTGGTATTGGATGTAGTCGGGCGAACCCTGCACCGGCCATGAAGCAGCAGGCACCTGAGCCGGCGCAGCTGGGCGAATGGTCCGCAGACGTGACCGTGAAGGGCGATCAGGCCATCGTTTCCGTCGTGACGCCCGGCGTTACGATCGGCTGGGAGTACCACCTTCACCTCAGTCTGGACGACGAACCGGTCATCATGGCCTCCTACCCCACCTATACGTTCGAAGGTATAAGGCCCGGCAAGCACACCTTGAAGGTGGTCATCGCCGGGCCCGATCACGCCCCACTCGAGGGTGGGGAGAAGGTACTCACATTTGAGGTTCGCTGAGAGGCGCATCCCGCAGGAAGGGCAGAGCCGCACGCAGGTAGGATTCCGGCGCCTCCTTGTGAATCCAATGATTCGTCTCGAAGGGCACGACACCGTGACAATCGGGAAACGCCCCGGCCATCCGTTCCACGGACTCCGCGGTGTGAATCCAGCTCTTGGTGCCCCAGAAGAGCAGGACGGGCTTAGTAACATGCGGGGCCAGATCCCAGCAGGATACGGCCGCCGTCTCACGGGCGATGCGGATGAGCGCCTCGTTGTCATAGGCCCAGGTCCAGGCGCCGCCCGGCTGTCTCTCCAGGCTGGCCCCGGCCCAATCCGGGTTGGCGCCACCAGCCCGCAGCCAATCAAGACCCTCCTGCAGGGAACCAAAGGAACGGGGCGTGGATCGGGCCCGTTCCTCGTACGTGGCCGGGGCATCCGGGTCCCCCTCGAGCCCTATGTCCTCCAGGATGAGGCGCTCCACCCTGTCCGGATAGTGGGCGGCCAGACCAATGGCAATCCATCCACCCAGCGAGTGGCCGATGACCCGGGCCTTGTCCGCGCCGACCGCGTCCAGAACAGCCACGGCGTCGGAGGCCAGGGCCCGCCGGTCATAGGCGGCATCTGCCGGCCGCCCGCTCCAGCCGTGGCCCCGAACGTCCATGGCCACAACATGGAAATACCGAGCCAAAGCGGGCGCGACGCTCGCCCACAACCGGGCACGCCCACGCATCCCGTGGAGCAGGAGCAGCACCGGCCCGTTCCCGCCCCAGTCGAGGTAGTGAACCCGAACACTGCCGTTGTCAGCGTACTTGCTGAGCGGTTCCAACAGATCGCCCCCAAACCAATGTTCGCGTCTCTCTCCCCCGATATTCGCCATGATTGCCCGGGCTCCTGCAGGCATATCGGGGGACACATCGAGCTCGCGGGGCGGGACTGTGGATTCGCAGGTCAGACAGGCACTTCGACCAGTTCGAACAACTCCACCATGAGTGGCGTGTCGGCGGTCAGGGGCACATCACCAAGCGTCTTGCGCCAAACCTCGGCGTGGTCAGCCTGGAAGCGGGCGACGTCCTCACCGTAGCCCTCGCCGCCAATCAGGTGCCGGTCGGGGTTGCCGAAGGTGGTCTCGAAGACGTCTTTCACCCGGATATTGCACCGCGGGTTGCCGTCCTTGTCCATAACGGTAGCCATCTCCCCCCGGGTGGCCAGCAGGGCATCCAGCTCCTCCGGAGTGTACTCGATCTTGAAGCTGCAGGTGGCGGTCTTGGCACCGGCGAGGATCTGCTGAATCAGCCGCTCGCCGAGCCCCTCATCGCCCTCCCATCCGAAGTAGCTTTTGACTTCATAGACGTGCACGGGTAGACCTCCCGACTTTGGTGTGACCGTGATACTGTTCAGGGGAGACGCCCGAGACTCCCGCCAAGGAGGCGAAGCGATGTCTGATCCCGCTCCCGCCGGCTTTCGCGTCGGCCATATCCACCTGAAGGTATCCGACCTGGAGCGGTCGGTCCGCT
>CALMNP010000465.1 GCA_937868875.1 uncultured Bacillota bacterium
GCCCTGATTCAGGCGGAGGCCGCGGCCGACTCGGCGCACCAGGTAGGCGCCCGCTACCTCATCTTCCCCTTCCCCTGGCCGGCCTGGCTGGAGCCCGGCGCCCCCTACCCAGGGTGGGATCTGCACGAGGGCTGCGGCAGCCTGACGGACTGGACCATCGACACCCTGTACCAGGCCGGCCGCGAGGTGTTCTTATTCCTGGCCGCCCTTCAGGACCGGGCCAACATCCGCATCGCCCTGGAAGTGGCCGGGCCGAACCCCCTGTTCTTTGAAGGCGACCTCTTCAGCCGCCTTTTTCGCGAGTTCCCGACCCTGTCGCTCTGCCAGGACACGGCCCGGCTGCGGCTCCTGGCCGAAACCCACGGTTTCGACGCTCTGGAGATGGCCAGGCGATGGCTGCCCTGGACCCGGTACCTGCGCCTGCACAGCGGGCGCAGGCTGCCGGACGGCGGTTTTCAGGCCCACCTGCCCACTCTGCCCGAAGACCCGGAGGCGCAGGTTGCGCGGGAAGTGGTGGCGGCGCAGGACAAGGCGACGGTGGTGCTGGACCACGACCCCCGGCTGGTGACGGCGCAGCACCTGGAGGCGGCGCGCCGCTTTGCCGCCGGACTGGTAGGGCTTTCTGAGAAGGGGGACGCCTGAGTGCAGTTCCGTCTTGTCGATGCCGGGCGGCGCCGTTACCTGGGCCTGCTTCTTCTGGCCGATCCCTCGGAAGCACGTATCATGGAGTATCTGGACCGTGGACACCTGCTGGTGGCGGAACTGGCTGGGCGGACCATCGGCGTGGCCCATCTGGAGCCGTTATCGGCGCTGGACATCGAGCTCAGGAACCTGGCCGTGGTGGAGGACCTGCAGGGACAGGGCTACGGGCGGGGCCTGCTTGACGGCGTCGTAGGCTTTTGCCGTTCCCGCGGCTACCAGAGGCTCATGGTCGGGACAGGCAACAGCAGTCTGCGCAACCTGGCGTTTTATCAGCGGGCCGGGTTCCGCCTGGTGGGCGTGCGGCGCGACTACTTCCTGCGCCACTACCCCGAGCCCATCTACGAGAACGGCATACGGTGCCTGGACATGGTGGTCCTGGAGCTGGTGCTCCGGAGCAGCACCGGCGCCTGAAGGAGGAAGCGGCGGGTTCACCGAAGTAGCGCAGAGAGGCGCTTCCCGCGTGTTCCTATCTGCCGCGGCCAGGAGCGCCTGAGGCTGGGAGGTATTCCGGTGACCGAGGCACAGAGGCGCATCCTGGTGGTGGACGACGAGCCGATGATCCTGGAGGTGGTGCGGGCCTACCTGCAACGGGAGGGCTATGCCGTGACCACCGCGGAGAACGGCGAGTCCGCCCTGGCCCTGGAGGCCAGGTTGCGGCCCGACCTGGTGGTGCTGGACCTGATGCTCCCCGACCTTTCAGGCGAGGAGGTCTGCCGTGCCATTCGCCTGGAGCGGGACACGCCCATCCTGATGCTGACGGCCAAGACCTCGTCGGCCGACCGCGTGCAGGGCCTGTCCATCGGCGCCGACGACTACCTGGGTAAGCCCTTCGACCCGGCCGAACTGGTCGCCCGGGTTCGGGCCATCCTGCGCCGGGTCCACAGCAGCACGGAGCCACAGGTGGACCGCCTGAGCTTCAACGGCGGCGAGTTGGTTCTGGATCTGGCCCGCCGCGAAGCCTTTCTTGGGGACCAGCCCGTCAGCCTGACCAACACCGAGTTCAAGCTGCTTCGGGTTCTTGCCCGCTATCCGGGGAGGGTCTACTCGCGCGCTGAACTGGTGGAAAAGGTGCAGGGCTTTGATTTTGAGGGGTTCGAGCGAACCGTCGACGCTCACGTCAAGAACCTGAGGCAGAAGCTCGGTGACGACCCGCGTCAGCCCCATTACGTGGTGACGGTGTACGGCGCCGGCTACAAGTTCGGGGGTCAGCCCGATGCGTAGCCGGCTTCCCTCCTTCCTGCGCGGCCTGACCTGGCAGATGGCGGCGGGGGCCGTGGCCATCTCGGCCGGGGCCACCCTTCTGATCACGTTACTGGTCAACATGCTGGTGTGGACGCAGTTTGAGGGCTACCTTCGGCAGAATCTGCAGCAGCGCGTCAACGGTATGGCCGTGTCGCTGGCCAGCACCTACCGTCAGGGGGAGGGCTGGACGCCGGACGTCATCACCGGCCTCACCCACTGGACCATGATGGAGGATCTTCAGGCACAACTGGTGGACAGCCAGGGCCGCCTGCTGTGGGACTCCGCCAAGGCCGTTCACGACATGCGCCTCCTGCCTCTGCCCGGTCATGTCCCGGGCCGTGAACCGGAGGAACTGCCCCAGCGGGTGCAGGCACCCGTCCTGGTGGACGGCAGTCAGGTGGGCCTGCTGGTGGTGCGCGCCGCCGGGGTCGGTGGCATCTTCTCCGAGCACGACCTGCAGTTTCGCCGTACGGTGAACCAGTGGCTGGCCGTGGCGGTGGTGCTGGTTTCCGGCGTGTCCCTGCTCTTCAGCCTGGTGATGGCGCAAAACCTGACGCGACCGCTGGTAAGGCTCAACCGCCTGGCCCAACTGATGCGGTCCGGCAACTGGCACCTCCGGGTAGAGCCCTCCGGCGCGACGGAAGTGGCCGAACTGGCCGTGAGTCTGAACGCCCTGGCCGAGACTCTGGAGCATCAGGAGGAACTGCGCCGGCGGTTGACCTCCGATGTGGCCCACGAACTGCGGACGCCGCTGGCCAACGTGCGCAGTCACCTGCAGGCCATGGTGGACGGCGTCTGGGACGCCACCCAGCCCCGACTGCAGGCCTGCCTGGATGAGGTGCTGCGGCTGGTGGGCCTGGTGGGAAACCTGGAACGGCTGACCCAGGCGGAGGCTGCATCCCTCAGGGTGACGCTGGCGCCGGTCGCTTTGACTGAGGCGGCGTCCCATACCGTAGAATTCTTCAGCGCTCTGGCCCACGAGCGAGGCATCCTCCTGTCCTGGCGGAACGCGGCGGAGGCCGGCGGGGCGGAGGGCGCACCACTGGTCGCGGCTGACCGCAACCACCTGCAGCAGGTGCTGGCCAACCTGGTCTCCAACGCGCTGAAGTTCACTCCGTCCGGAGGCGAGGTAACGCTGACCGTCCTTCGCTCCGACCCGTACCGCCGTGAGGGCGGCCTGGCCGTCTCGGACACCGGCCCCGGCATTCCGGAAGACGAGATCCCGCTGATCTTCGAGCGCTTCTACCGGGGCGACCGCTCCCGCACGCGTGCCACAGGCGGCACCGGCCTGGGCCTGGCCATCGTGCAGGCCCTGGTGCGGGCGATGCACGGCCGGCTGGAGGTCGAGAGCCTGGTGGGCACGGGTTCCACCTTTACGGTGTGGATTCCGCTGGCGGACGGGCCGCAGCCCGGTGAATTGGGAGACGGCAAGCTGAACGGCGGTTCCCCCG
>CALMNP010000466.1 GCA_937868875.1 uncultured Bacillota bacterium
GCAGAGCGTTCTCCAGCTCCTCCGGTAAGTTCACCTCTGAATCGTGGAAGCCAGCGCCCCAGGGGCTGGCTTCCACACCCCCTTAGAAAGGCGGGTTGAGTAGGGTGCGTATAGAAGCCAGCAGCAGCGCGGCGCGTCCGGCTGATGCGGACTACCCTGTGCTGGGCAAGCAGCTGCCGGCCGTGACCTTGCCTGGTCAGGCGCCCGACCGCCCTCTGCCGGAAGGCATTGAGCCTCGCGAACGCCGTCCCTCACCGCGCCAAGTGGAGCGGGCGGTGGAGACGCTCAACAAAACCTCCCACATTTTCAACACGAACCTCCGTTTCTCCATTCATGAGGCGACGCATCAAATCTTGGTCAAGGTCATCCGCGAGGATACCGGCGAGGTTCTTCGGGAGATTCCCCCGGAGAAGGCGCTTGACGCCCTGGCCAGGATGGAGCAGGCCCTGGGCCTGCTCGTGGATGAGCGGCGATAGTACAGAAGCGATTGCCGGGAGACCCGGAGCCCGGCACAAGTTTTCGGTCAGGAAGTGAGTCGCATGACATCTCCCTTCAGCATTGGCGGCCTGGCCTCAGGTATCGATACCCAGAGCATGATCTCCAAGCTCATGGACATCGAGAGCCGCCCCCTGCAGCTGCTGCAGCAGAAGAGAATGGATCTCACGTCCCTGCAGGCGACCTGGCGGGACGTGAATACCCGCCTGGCCAACCTGCAGATGAGGGCCAGCGACCTGACCAAGGCCTATTTATTCAATTCCAAGACGGCGGCCAGTTCGGACGCCACCGTCGCCACGGCTGTGGCCTCGACCACTGTGCCCTCGGGTGTCTACAACCTGTCGATTACCCAGTTGGCCCAGGCCCACAGCACCGGGACGAAGATCTATTCTTCCGCCAGCCAGCAGCTGAACCTGTCCGGCACCGTTAGTCTGAACGGAAAGGCTATTCAGGTCCAATCGACGGACACGCTCAATTCGCTGGCCAACAAGATCAACAACACCTCTGGCACCGGCGTAACTGCCAGCGTCATGACCATCAGCGCCACGGAATACCGCCTGGTTCTAACCGCCAATGACACCGGCAAGAGCTCGGCCCTCAACTTCAATACCGTGACCAGTAGCGACCCTACCATACAGGTCACGACCGATCCGGCCGTGGCCACCGGGTCGCACACGATTCAGGTGACCGGCCTGGCAACCGGGGCGTCGGCTGTTTCGACCGCGACCTCGGCCACTGCGGCCGGGGCGCTCAACTTTAGCGTCGGCGGTCAGGCCATCGGCACCCTGGATGTCAGTGCGGGAGAGACGGCGTCGCAATTGGCGACTCGCATCAACAGCGCCTTTGCCGGGAAGCTGACCGCCACGACCAATGGTAGCGGCCAGCTCAGCGTGACCACCGTCGCCCTGGGCAGTACGCAGAGCCTTACGATCGACGACGGCGGGGTGACAGGTCTCGGCCCCTTCACGGCGACCGCCGGTAGCGACGCGGCCGTGACCCTTGACGGCATGAACTACACCCCTGCTGCCAATACCCTCACCGTCGCTGGTGTGACCTACACCTGGACCGCCACCCAGGCCGCCGCCAGCACGGTCACCGTGCAGCGCGACCCTGTCCTGGACGGACTTGAACTGTGGTCCACTGCAGCAGGGACCTATGGTCATGAACTGGTGGCCGCTCAGGATGCAGCCTTCACCCTCAA
>CALMNP010000467.1 GCA_937868875.1 uncultured Bacillota bacterium
CGTAACGCAGGCTCTGACCAGGAGGGCGCCCCCACCAGCGGGCGCCCTCTTTTCGTTATCGGCTGGCTGCCGTCCAAAGGATAAGGCGACGGGCATTTGACAAACAATGACAATCTATGCCAATATTGGACCTGGCATCCTTTTCTGAAAAGGGAAGCCAAAGCAGACCCCTTGGGGGAGGTCCTCCAACCGTGACGCGCGTTGTGAAAGCCGTGCTTGCCGTGTTCCTTGCGCTGACCCTGGTTATTGCGCCCATGGGCACCATGACTGTGGTGTGGGCTGAAGATGCGGGAAGCTTCAGCATCCAGGAGCCCTGGTTCATCACAGAGGGCCGGGCGCCACTCCTGCACTTGAGCTTCTCGCCACCTTCGGGCATGACCCGGATGGCCTACCTGGTGGGAACGGCAACGGTGGGCACCCCGATCTTCCTGGATCAGGCCTTTGTGCCTCTGTCTTCATCCGTGACGTTACAGACCCCCGACGCATTCAAAGGTTATGAGGGTCAGATCAAGGTCTGGGTGCAGTTCGCCGATAGCTCGGGCCGGCGCTCCCCCATGCTGGTGAAGGACGTCCCTGGCTACGCCGAAACGCACACGTGGGTGACAGACGAGGCGGGCAACCCCATGGATACCCTGCTGACCGACCCCCAGGGCAAGGACCTGCCTGTGCGGATCATGTTTCGCCTGGGGACCTACGGGCAGGGCCTCCTCAACCAAAGCGGCTGGGCCATTCGGATTTACGCCTCGGACGGAACAACGGCCGAAGGGGCGATGGACCCAGCCACGGGCGTGGCCCGCCTGGTGATCCCCGGGAAGGTTCTGGGGAAGGCGCAAACCCTGCGGGTTCAGATCATGCAGGGTGGCAATGAGGTTCGCTACCACACACTCGCCATCAGGGACGCATCTCAGTACGGCATCATCCGCGTCAGGTCCACAGGAACGCGGGGAGACATCGTCGCCTGGCTTGGGGCCAGCAACAAGAACAACAATGTCTACACGCGCACTTTCACCATGCTGCCCAGCGCCATAGCCGTACCACCCGGGACCTACCGGGTGGAGGGGCACCTGATGAACCAGGGGATCGATGACTGGGTGATCTACCCCGCCGGGACGGTGACCGTGCAGGCCGGACAGTACGTCGACGGCCCGGTGCTGGACGCCGCCAAGACGGTTCCGCTCAAAGTCACCAACACGGCGAAGGGCACGGACGGCGCGCCCCTGAACCGCCTGGATCTCGCTTTCGCGCCGGCAGCATGGAAGACCCGCACGGGCATCGTGGCCGACATGGCCTGGGCGCCGGGCCTGCCCGATTGGAACCACTACATCACGCCGGGTACCTATGACGTGCTGTTTGCCCTTCAGAAGTCCGACACTCCCGACGGCCACGCCTACTTCACCATGCAGACCGGGGTGGACGTGGGCAAGGGCGTGACCATTTCGGACGACTTCAGCAATGCTGCCAGGTTCGGCACCATGCGCCTGAGCGGCCAGGATGCCATGGGCCGCCCGGCACACGTGAGGTTCCACTATCACTACCTCTCCGCCTACGGGTGGGGGCCGCAGGGCACGGAAGAGGCCGTGTTGACGATGCCCAAGGGGACACGCTCCTCCTGGATGCGGGTCGGGCCCGAGAACGAGGATGGCCGCCCGTACTTTTGGGAGTACCAGCAGTACGACCCCTCGGTCAACACCCGCCTGACCATCGGCGGTGCCTTGACGGCACAGGTCAGCGGCGCCAGCGTGGAGCCGGGGCAGACGGCCACCGTGACCGTGGCCGTCAGGGACCAGTATGGGTATACGGTTCGGTCCAGCGACGACTC
>CALMNP010000468.1 GCA_937868875.1 uncultured Bacillota bacterium
GGCTCGGAGATGTGTATAAGAGACAGGCCCACGGGCGGTACGCCCCCGGCCACGCCGGCCCCCCAGCCCGGCTTTCGTTGGCCCTTCCCTGCTCCCAACTGGCCGTGGCGGCAGCCGGCTGTGCCTGGAGCGAAACCGTCCAATCCAGTACCGAAACCGGGGACAAAGAAGAAGGAGCCCGCGACGCCTGCGCCAGCCGCCCCTGTCACGCAGCCGCAAACGCCGCCGGCTCCTGCTCCCGAAGACTCCGAGGCTGATCCGGCCCCTAGCACGGCGGAGGGCGGTGGACCGGTGCCGGTACAGCCTCCCGTCCCCACGCCCGACCCGGCCATGACGCCCTAGGCAGTCTTATAGCTTGCCGTCCGCCTGCTCGATACGCTCCTCCCTGCCGTCCTGGGCATTGACGTAGACCTGGTAGGCATGGTTGTCCATGGTGCCGCGGACTTCCCAGGTCAGGACCTCCTCGTTGCGGTCGTTGAGGATGAGCGCCTTGCGGACGTTCTGTACCTGCAGGCTCGGGTTGACCTTACTGCGGGCCTCCTGCTCCGTCAGCTTCGGCTCAGGCAGCTGCCGCGCCGTGTGATGCTGAAGGAAGTCGCGGGCCTGGAAGCCCAGGATTTCGCCATTGTCCAAGGCCACCTTGACGCGGATGGTGTCCGGGTAGAGGACGACATCGCCCTCCCTGGGGGCCAGGTTGACCAGGGCCACGTTCTCGCTCTCCTGATACGTCACAGGCATGAACGCAAGGGGCGTCGTGCCGTCCAGGGTCGAGGCGCGGGCTTTCAAGAACTCCTCCGCCCGGGCAATGGCCTGGTTCTGGTCCAGCGTTCTCTGGGCCGGGATGCGTTGCGCCAGCATCCAGAGCGGGTGGCCGCCCTTCCGCGTGACCTGGATGGCCAACGGCTGCCCGCCCCTGGCGGTACCCTCCAGCTGGTACGTGGGTACGTCACCGGCCACCTCGTGAACGGGCTTGAGGGTGCCGGGCTGAAGCAGATCGCCCACGAATCGGGCGGCGACATCTGCTGCCTGTTGAGCGGTGACGTCCGTTCCGGTCACCGCCTTGTAGACCGGGATGGACACCGGTTTGGGATCGACCTTCAGGCCGCCGTCAAAGCGAAGCAGGTTCTCCACCAACGGGTTCTTGGTGGCCCCTGTATAGTCGTAGGCCCCCAGGCGCTCGGCGTCAATCCAGCGCATACGGCCGCTGTTGGCCACCTGGGAGACGGTATACAGTTCGTCCCGGGCGTACAGGGCCGAGTCGTGCATGCCCTTGAGTTTGGCGCGGTCCTGGTCGTTCAACTGCTCGTTGTCCAGCAGCTTGAGGGCCAGGGCTTCCGTGGTGTCCATGAGCGAGCCGAAGAAGGCCGTAGTCTTTCCCAGCCGCACGGTGGTGAGCGGCAATTGGGCCAGTTCCTCGCGGGCCGCGGTCGCATGCAGGCGTACGCGGTCCAGGTCAGCGATCTGCTGCCTGCGGTCCATGCTGACCTGCAGGTGGGCCAGGTTGCTTTCGATGTTCACGGTGTGGTCGATGAGCTGGTGAAAGGCCCTCTGGTAGCCGCCCTCGGCCCGCTGCATCACCCGGTTCTTCTGAAGCATCTGGCCGTATCCCCAGAGGGCCACCAGGGCCAGACCGACGCCCAGGAGCCCGAGCCAGACGTTCCGCTGCGTGTGCTTTACGTTAGCCATGCTTCACCGCCATTGGTCGGGACCATAAGCGAAGATGTGGCGCCCAATGGTTATGGCCTGGGGTAAGGACCACATCCATGCGTTGCTCGTCTTCGACGGTTCAAAGAAATAGAGGCACCCGTTGGTGGGGTCCCAGCCATTCAGGGCGTCGGTCGCCGCCTGACGGGCCGTAGGGGCCATGGGCAGCCACCAGATGCTGCCGACTGACACGGACTCAAAGGCGTCGGGCTGGTAGACGACTCCGGAGATGGTGCTGGGGAAACCCTTGGCGTAGGTCCGGTTGATAATGACGGCTGCGACCGCCACTTGCCCGGTGTAGGGCTCGCCGCCCGCTTCGGCGTTGACCACGCGGGCCAGGAGGTCAAGGTTGTCCTTTTCCCAGGCAGCCTGGCTCATCACGGGCTGGGGGCGGGGCGCCACCACCAGAGTGCTGGCCACAACCAGGGCCGCTGCGAACAGGAAGAGAAAACGCCGCACTGGCTATCCCATCCTTTTCTTCGTGTTGGCTCTAGTTTCTGCAACTCCTGGCCCTCTCTATGAGTCCCATGAAGCCTTGTTAGGAAATAAGAAAGCGGAGAGGACCGTGCTCCTCTCCGCTCCAAAACGTTATCCTCCTGCCTAGAATCCTAGTGTGCCTCTGCCATGAATGGCGAGGGGTCGAGCCCCTCCCCCTCGATAACAACGGCCGTCATCCCGGCGTCGGTGCCGGCTGCGTGGCTTTCTCCGGCCGTCCAGAACGCAGCCTGCCCGGCCCGGATAGGCATCGGTTCCGCCCCCTGGCCTTGCACCCAGCCGCTTCCCTCCACAACCAGGAAGAGTTGCCCGACAACAGCGTCATGGCGGCCGACCCGGCCGCCTGCCCCCAGGTGCATGCAGCCCACCTGCACACCGCCGTCGTGCCGCACAATCCGGGACATAACAAGGCCCTGGCTGCCGAAGGCATCGATGGGTCTGCCTACATCACGGTCGAACCGGAACAGTCTCAAGGAGTCAGCCCTCCTATCTGTGATAGGTCTCGCCACGCTGGATCTTGGTGGCCCGGAAGACCTGCTCCAGCAGGATCAGCGGCACCAGCTGGTGGGTGAAGGTCAGGCGCGAGAGCGACAGGCGCAGGTCCGCCCGTTCCAGGACCCGGGGCGACAGGCCCAGGGTGCCGCCGATGACGAACGCCACCTCACTCTGTCCGCCCAGGCCCACCTTCTCCAGGTAGGCTGCGAACTCCTCGGACGTCAGCTGCGACCCCGATACATCCAGCACGATGGCGTGCGCGGAACGCGACACCTGACGCAGCAGGCGCTCGCCTTCCGTTTCCAGGATAGCCTTGACCTGCGCCTCACCGGGCCGGTCCGGGACCGGCTCGTCCTGGACCTGGACGGCCTCCAGGCGGCCGTAGGCGGAGAGCCTCTTCTGGTACTCCGCCATGGCCGCCTGGATGGATTTCTCTTTGATTCTGCCTACGGTGATCAGCCGGTAGTTCACGGCTGCGTCCTGGCCGGCGGCTGCCCCAGCACCGCCTGGAGGCTCAGCGACTGTCCGTTCCGGTCGACGCTGAGGGTCACCTTGTCGCCGGGCTTGCGCTTCATCATAGCCGCCGCCACGTCCTTGGACTCGTGAATATCGGTGCTGTCTATCTTCAGGATGACGTCGCCCTTGCTGAGGCCTGCCTTGTCAGCCGGTGAACCCTGCTCCACCTGAAGAACCAGGGCGCCGTCCCGCAGCCGGATGCCCTGCTGGAAGGCCTCGGCCGGGCCCACGGTGCCGACGCCCAGGTAGGCGCGGTTGACCACGCGGCCGTGCTTGACCAGGTCGTCTACCACGGCGCGCACCTGGTTGGCGGGAATGGCGAAGCCCATGCCCTCCGCGCCCTTCATGCCCGCCGGCACCTTGATGGTGTTGATGCCGATGACCTCGCCCGCGGCGTTCACCAGGGCGCCGCCCGAGTTGCCGGGGTTGATGGTGGCGTCGGTCTGGATGAGGTCATGGTAGATGCCGGGGCCGTCAGAGGCGTCAAGGTTGCGGCCCAGTCCGGAGATGACGCCCGCCGTCACCGTGTGCTGGAAGTCCAGGCCCAGCGGGTCGCCGATGGCCACGGCCAGGTCGCCCACATGCACCTTGTCGGAGTCGCCGAAGACGGCGGACGGCAGGGTGCCGGCATTGACCTTGAGCACGGCCAGGTCGGTGTAGGGATCGGCGCCCATCACCTTGGCGTCCACGGTGCGGCCGTCGGAGAGGACCGCCTTGATCTGGTCGGCGCCGTCGATAACGTGGTAGTTGGTAACAATGTAGCCCTGGCTGTCGAAGACGACGCCCGAACCGTACCCCTCGTCGACCAGCTGCGAATTGCCTAAGAAGCCGTTCGACTGAGCCCGGTTGACCACGCCGACAATGGCGGGCCCCACCTTCTGCGCCACCTGCCCCACCTGGGACAGCGGTAGATCGTTGGCATCGGCAGGTACCGGCATGGCCGTGCCACTGGAGGCCAGGGCGCCCCGGGGCGTGCTCGCCACGCTGTAGCCGGCTGCCCGCAGCTCCTGCTGCAGGCGGGGCATGATGATGCTCGGAGCGGCGGCAACGGCCACGCTGGCGCCGATGAGGGCCGAGGCAACGGCCGTCGCCACGTACCCGGCCCAGCCGCCGGAACGGCGGCGCCGGGCGGGCTTCCAGTCTACCGTGGGGACGGGTTGCGGTGCCGGGTTCGCGGCCTCCAGCTCGGGCTGCTCCCTGCGATTGAGATCGTCGTAGTCGTTCACGCTCTCACCTCTTCCTCGGTTGTTCCGTTGGTGTCGAGGCTATTATAGCCACGGGTCACGGCCCTTTGAAAGGCTTTCCCACTTCTTTTTAAACATTGTTGATGCCTCGTTGAAGCAGGCGTTGGGCAGGCAAAAGGCGGCCGAACCCCGTCCGGCCGCCCAAATTCCTGGCTTATGGTTTTTCTCAAGCTGTCCCGGCGGCAGGCACGTCAGGACACGGGCGTGGATTCCGGCACCCGCTCGATGCGGGCGCCCAGGCCCCGCAGCTTCTCCTCGGTGCGCTCGTAGCCGCGGTCCACGTGCTCGATGCCGTGGACTTCCGTCTCGCCCTCGGCCACCAGGCCGGCCACGATGAGCGCTGCCCCGGCACGTATGTCCTGCGCCTCCACGGGCGCCCCCGACAGGCGGTCCACACCCTCGATGACGGCGGTCCTGCCCTCCACACGGATGCCGGCCCCCATCTTCTTGATTTCACCGGCATGCCGGAAGCGGTTCTCCCAGATGCCCTCGGTTACCACGCTGGTCCCCTCCGCCGTCGCCAGCATGACCGTGAACGGCGGCATGGCGTCGGTCTGAAACCCGGGATAGGGCATGGTCTTGAGGTTGACCGCCAGGGGCCGGTCGTAGGCGGTAACCCGGATGGAATCGCCGTTCTCCGATACCTCCACTCCCGCCTCCAGCAGCTTGGCCGTGATGGGCTCCAGGTGCTTGGGAATGACGTTTTCCAGCACGACGTCGCCGCGGGTGGCAGCCGCCGCCACCATGAAGGTGGCCGCCTCGATGTCGTCCGGAATGATGGCGTGGGTGGCGGGGCTGAGCCGCTTGACGCCGCGGATGCGGATGACGTCGGTGCCGGCGCCCCGCACCTTGGCGCCGCAGGCGTTAAGGTAGTTGGCCAGGTCGACGATGTGCGGCTCCTTGGCCGCGTTCTCAATGATCGTTGTGCCCTCCGCCAGGGTGGCGGCCAGCATCACGTTGACCGTGGCTCCCACGGAGACGACATCAAAATAGACGGACCCCCCCATGAGGCGGTCCGCCTCCACCTTGATCACACCGCGCTCGATGCTGACGCGCGCGCCAAGCGCGCGGAAGCCCTTGAGGTGCTGGTCAATGGGCCGGGGACCCAGATCGTCGCCGCCGGGCATGGCCACTTCCGCCCGTCCGTTGCGGGCCAGCAAGACACCCAGCAGATAGTAGGAGGCACGCAGTTGCTTCACCAGGTCAAAGGGGACGGCGGAAACGCCGCTCAGATCGGCTGAATCCACGCGCAGGCTGCCGCCGCCGTTGCGGCGCACCTTGGCTCCAAGCGACTGGAGGATGGCGGAGTAGACGTCCACGTCCCGAATGTAAGGAAGGTTTTCGAGGGCGCTCTCGCCCTCCGCCAGGAGAGTGGCGGGGATGATGGCCAGAGCCGAGTTCTTGCGACCGCTGATGCGAACGCGACCCTCCAGGGATTTGCCCCCGGTGATCACCAGTTTGGACAACGTGCTGCCTCCTGCTCAGGGCTGATGCGATACCCGATTGCATTTCGCCACGGCACATTCGTTTCCTGCCGCGTTCCCTCAGGTAAACGCGCCCGTTGGCGTATCTTACGGCTCCAACTGACCGGTATAGGCGTTGACGTGATACAGCGTCCCATCGGCCAGGCGGATGCGCCAAACCGGGGGTTCCACCCAGCGGTCCGAGTCGTAGCTCTGACTGTAGTAACCGAGGGAGATGTCCACCACTTCGACGCGCTGCGTTGAACGCGAGGGCAGGCTGCCCGCCAGGCGGAGCAGGGCATCGGTGGCCGGCAGCAGAACGCGCTTCGAGCCCTCCGGACCCAGCGGCTGAGGCCAGGTCGCGTGGATTCCCAGCGGCCTGCCGTCGCCGGTAACCAGCGCCGTCAGGTGCGCGCCGTAGTGGGGGCGCCCCTGGTAGACCTGGTGATAGGAGATGTGATAAAGGCCTTCCTCAGCGTTGTAGAAGACGGGGTCGGCCACGGCGTCGGCAGGGAGCCCGCCGTGGCTCTTGATGAAGGCGATGGCCGCCTCGCGGGCCCGCGCCTCATCCGTCACGGCCGGTCCGGCCACGGGAGTGACGCCGTAGACCTTGAACTGCAGAGAGCCGTCCTCCATGACGGAAAGCTCACTGCGCAGGCCCAGGTAGTAGGTGCGGGTGCCGCGCTCCACCTGCACCTTGCGCATGACCGGCGTTCCCTCTGGGAAGAAGCGGGCTTCCAACTGGTCCTTGTCCAGGTCCGGCCGCGCCACCACCAGCCACTCCATGGGCTCGGCCTTGCGGGGGATGTCGGCGGTCACCGATACGTTGGCGCGCGCCAACTGTTCCAGGGCCTCACGGGCCTGGTAGCCGCTGGTGGTG
>CALMNP010000469.1 GCA_937868875.1 uncultured Bacillota bacterium
TTACTGGGGAGGAGTCGGCGGGGTGGGTGGATTCTTGCTGATGGTGCCGGCATCCTGCATGCGCTCAAACTGGGCCTCGGCCACCACGTCCTCCATGCCCTCCCTCAGTCCGGCCATGGCGGCCCTGGCGCGATCCCCTACGGCCATGGCTCCGGCGACAACGGACTTGGCCACTGGCCGCGAGGCCTTTCTGATGGCGGGCCAAAGGAGCAGGCCCAGGGCTGCCGCGCCCACTCCAAGGCCGAAACTTCTGGCTTCCCGAGAGTGGAGCAGATTCCGGAGGTCCTGCCCCCGCTGCAATGGCATTATTGCTTTCCCTCCTGCACGAAATTCGATCATTAAGAAGTTTTTACCAGGGGAACCGGAATTATACACCTCATGGGCTGCGTATGGGTCCCTCCTGCAGCTGCAAATAATAAGTCTACCGACAGAGAGGAGACGGTCAAATGCGCGTATGGAGTGTGCTTGGCGAAGCGCTAGAGAGCCCGCTGGGGATGGCGGTGGCGGGGGTGGCCATCGTTTGGGCTGCTCTTCCCACCATCAAGAAGGCCACTCGCCCGCTGGCCGTTTCAGCTGTTAAGGGTGTCTTGGCCCTGTCCGACCAGGCGGCTGAGGCAGGAAGATCGGTGACAGAGGGTTGGCGATCCATTGTGGCCGAAGCCACAGCGACACCCGCTGCGGTGACTTCGGCCGCGGACCCAACTGCGACCGCGGCAACGGCCAGCGACCAGTACGGAGAAGCGGCCCCGGCGAACCCCCCTTCTTCCGCTCACGTCGGTGGGCCGAAGAGAATGTCCCCGTCTGTGCAGGCGCCTGATTAAGGGGCCAATTGAAGCAAAGGGGCCCGGGGTGTGTGAATCCCGGGCCCTTTTGCTATGCTTCTGTTCTAGTCGGCAGAGCAACAAGCGAGCGCGGAGGTGATCCCACCACCGCGGCCAGGCCAACGCCCAACCACTCACCGAGGCCGAGCGGCGTCAGTCCGAATATGCGTCTCAGCGCCGGCGTGTAGATGGAGCCGAGCAGCATGGCCAGCGATACGCCGGCGGCAGCGCCGATCATGGGATTGGGCGGCGGAGTTGCACCAGGGATGCGCTCGACGGCCAGACGCGACTCGAACAGGTGAAGGAGTTGTCCCGTTGCCAGTGCGGAGAGTGCCATGGTCCGCGTTGTGGCCAGGGGGATGCCGAGACCCAGGCTGACAACGTACAGCCCCGCAGCGGCCACGCCCATTTGGAGGCCATGGGCCAGAATTTTGCTTTTCAGGCCACCGTCGAAGACACTCTGCTCTCGCGGACGGGGCGGCCGGTCCATGACACCTGCCTGAGAGGGCTCATAGCTGAGCGCAATGGCGGGCAGCCCATCGCCCACCATGTTGACCCACAGCAGCTGAACCGGCGTAAGGGCCAACGGCAGGCCCGAGACGGAGGACGTGACCATGAGGACCACCTCGCCCATGTTTGAGGCCAGAAGATAGTAGATGGCCTTGCGAATGTTCGCGTACGTGGTCCGCCCCTGCTCTACTGCCGCCAGGACAGTGCTGAAGTTATCATCTGCCAGCACCAGACCCGAGGCATGTCGGGCCACGTCTGTCCCCGTCCGGCCCATAGCGATGCCGATGTCGGCTTCCCGCAAAGCCGGGGCATCATTAACGCCGTCGCCAATCATGGCGACCACATGGCCTCGCTTCTTCAGCGCACTGACCACACGCAACTTCTGACGGGGTGAGATGCGCGACATCACCTTCACGTTGTCAATGGCCAAAACCAGCGAGTCATCGTCAAGAGCGTCCAGATCATCGCCGGAGGCGACCTCGTCACCTGACTGGACAAGGCCGATTTCGCTGCCGACGGCCTTAGCCGTGGCGCGGTGGTCGCCGGTGAGCATCACAACCCTGATTCCGGCCCGGCGGCAGACCTCCAGGGCCGGCCTGATCTCACTGCGGGCTGGGTCCATCATGCCCACCAGGCCGGCGAAGGTGAGATCCGTCTCCAGGTTCTCCAGTTCCGTTTGGGAGAAGTGGTCGGCCTCTTCTTCGGCGGCGCCCGCAGCGGGCCGAGGGCCGCCCTCAAGGGGCCGGTAAGCCAGGGCCAGGACGCGGAGGGCCCGGCCCGCCATGCCAGCGGCAGCGGCCGAAACCTCACGTCGGGCCGCATCGTCCAGCAGCTGCTTGGAGCCTCCGCGGATATCCTGGGAGCAGAGAGGGAGAACGGCCTCCGGCGCTCCCTTCACGCAGACCAGGTGCCGTCCCGAGCCATCGCTCGTCAGGACAATCATGCGCCGCCGGTCCGAGTCGAAAGGAATCTCAGCCGCGCGGACGTACTTCTGCGCCAGGTGATCCAGATCCAGGCCGCCTTTGACGGCAGCCACCAGCAAGGCCCCCTCGGTCGGGTCGCCCACGATGCCCCAGTCATCCTGGCCCGCCTCATCCGGAGCGAGGAGACGGGCATCGTTGCAGAGGGCACCCACCAGCAGGAGGCGCGTGAGATCAGGTGTAGCCTGCGCATCGGGCGCAGCTGCTTCGGGCGCAGGCCCATCAAGAGCGCCAGAACCATCCGGGCTGGCAGGCAGGATGGCGCCGCCTGGATTGTAGCCGGAGCCAGTCGCCTCATACCACCCAGAGGGAGTGAACAAGGACTTCACGACCATCTGGTTGTGCGTGATGGTGCCTGTCTTGTCGCTGCAGATCACCGTAACGGAGCCCAGTGACTCCACCGCGGAGAGCACACGCACCAGCGCCCGCCGCTTGGCCATCTGGCGCACGCCCATGGCTAGGCCAATGGTAACAAAGGTGGGAAGCCCTTCGGGCACGGCGGCCACCGCCAAGCCGATGGCGGTCATCATCATATCCAGCGCCGGCATGCCGCGCAGTAATCCCGCCACTGCAATGCCGCCACAGATGGCCAGCGAACCGTAGAGGAGAAAGTGTCCCAGCTCATCCATTCGCTCCTGAAGGGGTGTGCGAGAGTCCTCCGAGGACTCAAGCATGAGAGCAATCTGTCCCATTTCCGTCGCCATGCCGGTGGCCGTGACCAGAGCCCTGCCCCGCCCTCGAACTACGGACGTACCCATGAAGACCATATTGGCGCGTTCCGCGAGGGAGCGCTTCTCCTCCGCCGGCGAGGCAACAAGAACGGGGCCTGCCGCCTTGGAGACCGGCAGCGACTCACCGGTGAGGATGGCCTCTTCTACTGCCAGGTTCGACGCCTTGAGCAAGACTGCATCAGCCGGAACGCGGTCTCCGGCCTCCAGGATCAGGATGTCCCCAGGAACAAGCGTGTCAGTAGCGACCAGGACCTCTTTCCCATCCCGCATCACGCGCGTGGCAGGTGCCGAGAGTTTCTTTAGAGCATCCAGTGAACCATCAGCCTTGCCCTGCTGCGCCGCCCCAACAAACGCGTTCAGCACCACCACCGCGCCAATGGTCAGCGCGTCACGAAGCCTGCCGGCAAGCAGGGCCACGCCGGCGCCGCCCAGCAGAAACAGTACTGTCAGGTCGCGCAGCTGGCCCACCACCAGTTCGAGGAAGGACGGGCGGGGCTGTTCTGCCAACGCGTTGGGGCCATAGTACTCAAGGCGGGCGCGGGCCTCCTCCGGTGCCAGCCCTCGCTCCCAATCCACCGCCGCGTCAACGGGCAGGGAGCGGCAGGGGGCTGGGCGAAGCGGCACTGGTGCAGGCAGAGGTTGCGGCACCGGTGCCCGCGAACGGCCAGGAGCTTGGCGCTCTGGCGGCTTTGGTACCGGGCCGGGATCCGGGCGGCGTGGCCGGCAGGTCGGCTCCTTGCTCATCCCCAGCAGCCGCGTGGAGTTCGCCAGAATCAGCAGGGAGGTTACGTTGTGCAGCAGGGCAGCGGATGGGGGTGGGAGGAGACCCGTGGCGGCTAGTCCGACTCCTGTGGCCGTCAATCCCTGAAAGACTGCGAAGTTCTGGCGGCCAACCTCGTCGGCTGCCCTGCCCATCCGAAGGAGATCCGGCACCTTCCTGAGGTCCCCGGACGGGATGACCACATCCGCAGCGGTAACGGCGGGAACGGCGGGCGGGGTTCCCAGTGCAACGCCAAGATTGGCCGCTGCCAGGGCGGGAGCGTCGTTGGCTCCGTCGCCGACAAGCAGCAGGGTCTTTCCCTGGCGGCGCTGGCTGGCCACAAGGTTTAGCTTGTCATGGGGGGCGGCTGCGGCATAGACGGCGTCCAGGCCCAACCTCGCACCTAACTGAGCAGGCAGTGAACTGCGGTCGCCGGTGACCAGATCAATGGAGCTGATGCCGAGACCACGGAGGCGTGCTACTGATTCTGGCGCCTCCGGGCGGATCTCCTCGGAAAGGCCAATCAGGCCCACGAGCTCTCGGTCTACGACCACGTAGACAGCCATGCGGCCAAGGTGGTGAAGGCGCGCGACGTTTCCCCTGGCACCATGCACCGCGATGTGATGGCGCAAGAGGAGGCGCTCCTGTCCTACCACCACAGGACGCCCGTTGACCATGGCCGTCACGCCAAGCCCGGGTAACTGCTTCCGGTCTGAGGAGGACAGCAGGCGGGAACCGCCCTTTGCCACCGCGGCAAACAGCGCTCGGGCGATCGGGTGCTCCGCGCCTCGCTCCGCCGATGCGGCCCAGGCGAGAATCTCCTCGGACGGCCAGGCGGACTGGAGGGGGATGATATCGGTTACCGTAAGGCCACCGCCCGTGAGCGTGCCAGTCTTGTCCAGAAGGATGGAGTCTATCCGCCCTGCGGTTTCCAGTGCCTCACCCTTCTGAGGGAGAATCTGATCGCGCTGCAGCCTCATCGTGCCGAACCAGGCGGCACTGGCACCGGCCAGGCTGGCGCTGGCCGGCGCTGCCGCCACAAGCACAGCCATGGAGCGGCGCAGGTCTCGCGTGGCGACGAAGGTTGCGGCGGCGGCCAGCAGATACCACGGCGTGGCGCGATCAGCCTGCCGTGTGAACTCTTCATTCCAGGTGGCTGCCGCCGTGAACTCCTGTGTAGCTTTCTGAGCCAGAGCCTTGAAGCGTCCAACCTGTGTGTCTGCCCCCAGGGCCTTGACTTCCACTTCCAGCCGACCGTCATCGACGAACGTGCCCGCCAGCACCTGATCCTGTGGGCGCTTCTCAGTGAGTCCAGCCTCGCCGGTGAGGGTCCCCTGACGTACCAGGGCCTCGCCCTGCACCACAACGCCATCCACCGGTACGACCTCGCCCGCATGCACGGCCACCAGATGCCCGGGACGGAGGCGGTCAGGGGAGATCGTCGCCTCCGCCCCATCCGACAGCAGCCAGATCCTCTCCTCTTCGGGCGGGGTGCCAGCCACCGCGCGGCGAGACTGATGCAGGGTCCAGTGGTAGATCAGTTGGTTGATTTCCGTCAGCCACAGGATGAACAGCCCCAGCAGACTCTCCCGGAGGAGAACGGCAGCCAGGCTGGCCATGACAATGGCGGCGTCGCTATCAACCCGCCCTCTGCTCAGG
>CALMNP010000470.1 GCA_937868875.1 uncultured Bacillota bacterium
TCGTCGTGGTAGCGAAGCATCAGGTCAGAACCAAAACCCCAGGCGCAGCGGTCCACTGTTGATTCCTCCCCAAGGCCAAGCTGGCGCCGTGATACGGAACCTGCCGTTCACGACGCAGCATGGAGTAGATTACCTGATAGAAGACCGGGCCGTCAATCCGGCTCAAGGAAACGCTCCAGGTCCCTGTGCCACGCTTCCGCCAGCCCTGCGGCGGCCAGCAGCCACCGGAGGGCTTCTTGATTGTGGCGCTCCCGATATCGAATGCGGTTGGCCCAGGCGACGGTCGGGGCGCCGTTGGGGCGCCGTACCAGTGTTATAGCATCGCCGGAGGTAACGTTGCCCTCCTCCAGCACCCGCAGGTAAAAGCCGGTGCGCAGGCTGTCCAGCACCAGCTTCAGCATGTCGGGCCGGCCGCTGCGGATGTTGACCTTGTAGCACGGAACGCGAGGTTGCGACACTTGGACCAGGGCCTCGCCCATTCTGTAGACGTCGCCGATGCAGGCAGTCTCCTCGGACAGGCCCTCCACAGTGAGGTTCTCGCCCAGGAAGGCGGGGCCGGGGTGTTCGCCCAGAACCTTCTCCCAGTAGGCGTAGTGCTCCCAGGCATAGACCAAGACAGCCTTGTCCGGGCCGCCGTGATGCTTGAGGTCGGCCTGCTGGTCGCCCTCGATCCCGAGGCGGTTCAGCCAATGAGGGCCGCCGACCGGACTCTTGAAGATGCCGGTGGGGACCTCCTCGCCGTCGTACTGATGCGGGGCTATACGCCCCATTTGCAGCGACCTGATGATCAATGCTAGTCCCCCTTGGAGTTCTGACGCTGCACGGCTTGAATGGACCTCCTGTACCCATCAGGCATGGGAAGCTCTTCGACTTCCTTTCCCGTGAACCACCCCATGCTCCTGTGCTCGAAGCTCCGCTTGGCTTCGACCTGGTCCGTGGCTATCTCGCACGAGTACGTAAGGATGAGGACCGACCTCCCTGGGAGCACATCGTAGACCCAGGCGTCCACGAGGCCGACCGGTCTTGTGAGCAGACCCGTTTCTTCACGCACTTCCCGCCTGACGCAATCCGGCGGATCTTCACCTCGCTCCAGCTTTCCACCCGGCAGCTCCCACTCGTCCCGTTCATTCAATAGCAGCAGGACCTTTCGCTGGTGGACAATAACTCCCTTGACCGAAACAGGTAAGCGGTGATCGATCTGCACGTCCTGACTGGCCATCCAGCCACCTCCCACAGGTCACTACTCTTCTCCATCTAACGAAACGGTCCTCCGCAACCTGGGACATGTTCAAGACCCTCCCCGGCCTTTGTCTGGATGCCGCGAAGGTTTCCCGGCCACCCCATGAACCATTTCCGCCGCGGGTGGCTCTGTAGGGTGGGAGCGCTCCCAAGGAGTTGGTTTCAGTACTCCGTCATGACCGACCTGTCTCTGGAGGAGGCCCTCAAGGTAGCGGAATCCATTAAGTCAGACGCGGGCGTTGAGGATGCCGGGGGAACTCCCCCGGCATCTTCCTTTGGTGACCGGCAACTCTCTTTCTGGCGGGGACGTAGACCTCTGCAGGGGGGAATGGGCCGTGGCAACTGTCATCAAGATTCTGGTGGGCGTATCTGGAGTATCCCTGTTCCTGGCCGCCGTCTTCAGTGGAGCCCTGTTGAGCGGGGACCGCATTCGGGCCAACCATAACACCGAAACCCCCGAGGCCCGAGCCAAACGGATGAAGGCAGCGGTCGTCTTCCTCCTGGTGGGCCTGGCTACGGCGGGGTTGGCCTGGGCGGTGTATTCACTGGGGTAATCGCGGTGACGACAACAAAGCGGGACATGCCAAGGCATGTCCCGCTCTTCTTTGCTCCGGAGGCGTTGGAAGCTATGCTAATCCAGGATCTCCCCGATGTCGCCGTCCTTCAGGCCGGCGGCATTGGCCTCGTCCGTGTCCACGTGCATCTCCAGGGCGTAGGTGGGATGGACCCGGCAGATGACGTCGTCGAAGGTGAGGGGCCGCGTGCCATAGGTCTTGACCCGCACCACCTGGCCATCCTTCACGCCGTACCTCTCGGCGTCGGCAGGGGTCATATGGACGTGTCGGGCGGCGACGATAACGCCCTGGTTCAGCTCGATCCGGCCCTTGGGTCCCTCCAGGATGATGCCCGGCGTCCCCTCGATCTTGCCGCTCATGCGGACAACGCCCTGGACACCCAGGGTCCGCGAGTCGGTCATGGAGATCTCGACCTGGGACGCACCGCGGGCCGGGCCGAGGATGCGCACCTTGGGGAAGGTACCCTTGGGCCCGATGACCGCGACCTGTTCGTTGGACGCGTACTGGCCGGGCTGGATCAGGTCCTTCAACTTGGTCAGCTCATAACCGGGGCCGAACAGGGCCTCGACGTGCTCTCTGCTGAGATGGACGTGTCGGGCGCTGACGTTGATGATGGTGGTCTTCTTCTCAGACATGGCGGACGGATGCCTCCCAACGTGCTGCTATGTACTCCAAATATGTATTGTAGCGCATCCACCCGTTTTCTGCAGTCCAAATTATGCCGCTGAGGCGAGCACAAGCCTTATGCCTGCTCCGCCCACAGCTCGACCAGCCGGATGCCCATGTCCACCGCCTTCTCCATCCACTGGGCGGAGGCCCACTCCGTGCGGCTGTGGTAGTTCATGCCGCCGGTGAAGAGGTTGGGCGTGGGCAGACCCATGAACGAGAGCCGGGCTCCGTCGGTGCCACCGCGGATGGGATGCTGAACGGGTTCCACACCGACTTCCTGCGTGGCCTTAAGGGCCAGGTCTATGATCCGCGGGTCCTGGCTCACGACTTCCTTCATGTTGCGGTAGCCGCCGGCCACGGCGACGGAAGTCTTGCAGCCCGGGTACCGCTGCTCTAGGCCGGCCAGCAGCCCGTCGACGATGGCCTGCTTGGCCGCCATGCCCTCCTCCGTAAAGTCGCGCAGCAGGACCTTGATGGTCACGCTCTCGACGTTGCCCTCAATGGAGTCGGGGTGGATGAACCCCTCGTAGTCCGAGGTGGTCTCCGGCCGCATCGTGGCCGGGATGGCCTCCATGAACTCGGCGGCCAGGTGCAGAGCGTTGACCATGGCGCCGCGGGCGCTGCCCGTGTGGGCGCTCCGGCCGGTGATGGTGACCTTGAGGTTGCGGGCGTTGAAGTTCTCGCTCTCCACCTCACCCAGGGCGCTGCCGTCGAAGGTATAGGCGGCGACGGCCTTGAAGCAGGGCACGTCGAAGTGACCGACGCCCTGGCCGGTCTCCTCGTCCGGGGTGAACCCGATGCGCAGGTCGCCGTGGGGCAGGCTGGGGTCCTGGAGGAGGCGGCAGATGACCTCCATAACCTCGGAGACGCCGGCCTTGTCATCGGCACCCAGCAGGGTGGAGCCGTCCGAGGTGATGATATCATGGCCGATGCAGCGTTTGAGGGCCGGGTGCGTGGCTGGGCTGATGACCGGCCCTGCCAGAAGCGTGATCTCCCCGCCGTCGTAGTTCTTGTGGACCTGCGGCTTGACGCCGTGGCCCGGGGTCCCCGGGAACGTATCGAAGTGGGCCAGGAGTCCGATGACCGGCGCACCGGGCCTGTTGCCCGGCAGGGTGGCGGTGACGATAGCGTGCTCATCGACTTTGATGTCTTTCAGCCCCAGGGTCTTGAGCTCCGCCTCCAGGAGGCGCGCCATCTCCCACTGCTCTGGTGTGCTGGGCACTCCCTCGG
>CALMNP010000471.1 GCA_937868875.1 uncultured Bacillota bacterium
TCTGGGCCGGCGCCGTGTCGGGCAGCATCGCCGTCATCTCGGACGCCCTGAATTCCTTCCTGGACATCGCCTCCTACTCCATCATCGCCCTGTCCGCACGGGTGCAGGACCAGCGGCCGGACCGTGACCACCCCTTCGGACACCGCCGGGCCGAACCCCTGGCGGGCTTTCTCATCGCCGTCTTCGCCTCGCTGCTGGGCGCCACCATCGTCAAGGATGCGGTGACGGACCTCTTTCAGACGTCACCCGGAACGCGCGTCCTGGGGCCGACGGTGGTCCTTCTTGTGTCCATTGCCGCCAAGGTGGTGCTGGTCTCCGCCTACCGCCGTGAATGGCGCCGCACCGGCAGCCCCGCCCTCAAGGCCAGCATGGTGGACAGCCGCAACGACATCCTCGCCTCCGCCCTGGCCCTGATGGGTTTCTGGATCGGCGGCTGGTGGGACAACGTGGCCGCCCTGCTGATCGGCGGCTGGATCTTCTACTCCGGGCTGCGCATCGGCCTGGAAAATATGGGCTACCTGATGGGCCGCGCCCCGGACGCAGCGGTTGTGGAGAGCATGCGGGCCGCCGCCGCCGAGGCGCCGGGCGTCACCTCCTGCCATACCGTTCGCGCTCACTACGTGGGCGATCAGGTACAGGTGGAAGTGCACGTGGAGGTCCCCGCGGACCTGAGTCTGCGCCAGGCCCACGACCTGGGCGTGGCGGTGCAGGCGCGACTGGAGAATATGCCGGAGGTGCTGCACGCCTTCGTCCACATCGACCCGGAGGGACTGCAGGAGGATCCGCGGCGGGAGGACTACCTGCCCTGGCGGCAGAGGGGCGGCGGTTCCGTCCCTTCCCACCAGAAGTCCGATTGAATTCCGGCTGTCATCCCTTCGCCAGCAGGAAGTCATTGCAGACCTGGTGGAAGCGGGCCGGATGGTCGGCGTGGGGCAGCAGGCGGGCCTGGCCGAAGACGCGTCCGACGGCCTCCGGATTGCCGGCCAGGAAGTCCACCAGGTTGGTGGCCGGGTTATGCGTAGCCTGCTCTCCCCAGAGGATCAGGAGGGGCTGGTGCAGACCACCGTACGAGTCGCGCACGTTCCAGTCCAGGTGTCCCGCCAGCAGGGCCGCCGGCGCATAGCGGCACCCGCTGCCCTGATGGGCCGCGGCGTAGTGCTGCTCCACCAGATCTGGGGTCACCAGCCGCTGATCATGATAAAGCTGGGTCTGCAACTGGTAGGTCAGGGCGGGGCGCGACGCGATGCGATCGTAGAGCGCCTGGCCGTGAGGGCTGATGAGGCGCTGGAAGAGGGAGGGGTCCAGCCTCCCCGCCAGGTAGGGCAGGGGGCTGAGACCCGTGGGGCAGACCAGAATCAGGCGGACGAAGCCGTCCGGATCCTCGGCGGCGGCGCCGATGGCGAAGGCGCTGGCATAACCGCTGGCTACTACGTCTGCCGGCTTGCCCACGACCTCCCGCCGGAAGGCCAGCAGCAGCTCTGCATAGAGTGAGCCGGTGTAGTGCAGGAGAGGCTTGGACGACTGTCCGAAGCCCAGCAAGTCCAGCGTGAACACGCTGTGCCCGTGAGACAGCATCCGCGCTGTGGCCGCCCATTCCGACGAGGACCCGCCGAGCGTGGGAGCGTGCACCATCAGCAGCGGGGGCCCTGATCCCTGCTGGGAGTACCAGATGTCGTGACCTTGCCAGGCGAAGTGCCCCTCGCGTCCACCGACCGAGGAGGAGGCGCGTTCCGGTTCATCCTGGGGATGGCTAGAGCCGGGCGTTGACACCGTGACCTTCCTCGCCTTCAGGTATCTACCCCAGGGTATGAAGGGCGATGTGACGCCGACACAGCACTTCATCGCAGCGAAGCACCTTGCCCGCCGTCCCGCCAGGGGGCGGAGGATTGTGCGCCTGCTCCGTCGAACTATTCCTGGACCCTCCTGCATTCAGGACAAAACAGAGGGAGCGAGAAATCTCATGACCCAACGCGTTGTCGACCTCCTCCTGGAGCTGGTTCAGATTGACAGTGCCAGCTTCCGCGAGCGGGCGATGGCCAACGTACTGATGGCCAAGCTGTCCGAGCTGGGCTTTGAAGTTCACGAAGACAAGGCCGGCGAGGCCGTAGGCGGCTCCGCGGGCAACCTTCTGGCGCGCCTTCCCGGGTCAGGCTCAAAGGCGGGGCAGGACCCGGTGCTTTTCTCATCCCACATGGACCGCGTCGACAACGGCCTGGGCATCAAGCCGGTGCTTCGGGACGGCGTCGTCTACTCCGATGGAACCACCATTCTGGGCAGCGACGATGCGGCCGGCCTGGCCTCCATCCTGGAGGGCGTGCGTGCCGCCAAGGAGACGGGCCTGGACCGCCCTCCCGTTGAAGTAGCCTTTACCATCTGTGAGGAAAACGGGCTGCTCGGCTCGCAGAACCTGGACTACGGCTGGCTGAAAGCCAAGCAGGCCTACATCATGGACTCCGGAGGACCCGTGGGCACGGTCATCGTGCAAGGGCCCTACCAGTCCAGGGTGCGAGCCGTGGTGCTGGGGAAGTCCGCCCACGCCGGGGTTGCTCCCGAGGCAGGGATCAATGCCATTCAGGCGGCGGCCGTAGCGCTGTCGCGGATGCGCCTGGGACGCATCGACCCGCAGACCACAGCCAACATTGGCGTCATTCAGGGTGGTACTGCCACCAACATCGTTCCCGACCGCGTCGAGGTCCGGGGCGAGGCCAGGAGCCTGGACGGCTCCACACTCCGCGTTCAGGTGCAGCACATGGTCAGCACCTTTGAACAGGCTGCCCAGGAGGCGGGCGCCCGCGTCGAGATGGAGGTGGCCGAGATGTACCCCGGCTTCCACCTGCCGGAGAGTGCCCCCTTGGTGCAGCGCGCCCTTAAGGCCATCCGAACCCTGGCCCTGGAGCCGGCGACCCACGCCACCGGCGGCGGCAGCGACGCCAACATCTTCAACGGCCATGGCATCCCGGCGGTGGCCCTCGGCCTTGGCTACGAGGCCATCCACTCCAAGGCCGAACACATCCCGGTCGACCAGCTGGCCCTGGCGGCTCAACTGGTGACACAACTCATCATCGGCTAGGTACCGTGGAGACGGCGGCCGGGGGCCCTCGGGGCTGCCCGGCCGGTTTGCTTCAGCTGAGACCGGGAGGAATTGAATTTGGAAACCACGACCGTTCGCCTGGCGCGTGCGGAGGATTTTGAAGCAGTCTCTGCTCTGCTGTCAGAGCTGGGACGACCGGGGGTAACGCCGGACAACCAGGTCAAGCTGCAAGCTGTGTACGACAGGCACCTGCGCCGGTCCGATACCGCCTCCCTGGTGGCGGAGGCCGGCGGCCGCATCGTCGGCTTCATGTCTCTGGAGTTTCGGGAGAGGCTCAACCGGGAGAGTCCCGAGGCCTGGGTGCCAGACCTGATCGTCACGGAGGACGTTCGCGCTACCGGCGC
>CALMNP010000472.1 GCA_937868875.1 uncultured Bacillota bacterium
GCTTCCTTCATGTTGACGTAGAACGGGATGACCGTGATCACGACGCCCTCCGTGAAGCGGAGTTCGCGGATGATCTGCTCGGCCGTGCCGTTGTGCAGGTAGCTGTCAAAGGGCTCGTTGGTGACGATGACCGGTACCAGTAGGTTGATCAGGGCGCCGGGCTCTTCCTCCTGCATTTGGGCCAGGAACCGGTGAAGCGGCTCCACCACCGTGCGGTACGGCGACGGGATGATGCGCAGCTGGGTGCCGCCGTGGCGCTTCACGTCCCACTTCCGCTTGATACGTTCCCCCTCGTCGGGGTCGACGGCCACGTAGACGGCGGTGATGTCCTTGGAGATGCGTCGCGCCACCTTCATGGAGTGGTCGATGACCGGGCTGAGACCGCCGATGGTGAGGACCACCTTGACCTGGCTGGCGTCGTCCACAGTCATGTGTTCGTCCAGCAGGCTCTCCACCCGGGACCGAAAGCGCTTGTAGTACTCGTGGACGTGCCGGAAGTAGGCGATGAGCAGCGGGATGACGATGGTCACGATCCAGGCGCCGTGCAGGAATTTGGCAATAGCGATGACCACCAGGACAACGCCGCTGAGGAAGGCGCCCAGGCCGTTGATGAAGACCGGCCAGTGGCGGAGTTTACCGGTTTTCTTGGACTCGCGGAACCAGTGGACGACCATGCCGGACTGGGAGAGCGTAAAGGCGAGGAAGACGCCGACGGCGTACAGCGGGATCAGCAGATGGGTGCTGCCACGGAAGATGACCACCAGGACGCTGGAAAGCAGGGCGAGCAGGATGATGCCGCCGTTGAACACCAGGGTATCGCCCCGGTTGCTCAGGCGCCTCGGCAGAAAGCCGTCTCGGGAGATGAAGCTGATGAGCCGTGGGAAGTCGGCATAGGCCGTGTTCGCAGCCAGCAGCAGGATGGCCATGGTGGTGATTTGCACCAGGTAGTAAAGAACGCCCCCGCCGAAAACCTCACGGGCGATCTGGCTTAGGACCGTCTCCTGCTCGCTGGGGATGGCATGGAAGCCGAACGCCAGCAGGGTGATGCCGCCGAACATGGTGTAGAGGATGGTTCGCTCCAGGCTCATGGTCTTGATGGCGTTGGCGGCCTCCGGGGCCTTGAAGGCCTGCACGCCGTTGGAGATGGCCTCGATGCCCGTGAGGGCCGTACAGCCCGAGGCGAAGGCCCGGAGCAGCATGAACAGCGTGACGTCGGTGGTGACCTGGCGGAAAGACGGGTCGGCCAGGCCAAAGCCGGCGAGGGGGCTGACCGGCGGGCTCCACAGGCCGTGCGCCGCTTTCCAGATGCCCACGCCGACCATCAGGAAGACCGAGACGATGAAGCCGTAGGTCGGCACGGAGAAGACCGCGCCGGACTCGCGCACGCCCCTCAGGTTGACCCAGGCGATGAGCCAGACCGCCGCCAGGGTCAGGGTCACCTCGTGCCCCTGAAGCCGCGGGAAGGCGGAGGTAATAGCCGCGATGCCGGACGACGCCGACACCGCCACGGTCAGGATGTAGTCGACCAGGAGCGCCGCGCCGGCCGTGAGGCCCGCCGTGGTTCCCAGGTTGTCCTTGGAGACGATATAGGAGCCGCCGCCGCTGGGATAGGCGTGGATGGTCTGGTTGTAGGACGCGGCCACGATGAGCACCAGCAGAATGATGCCCACGCCGATGGGCAGCGAATAGGCGGCCGCGGCCGTGCCGGCGGCGATGAGAACCCAGAGAATCTCCTCGGTGGCGTAGGCCACGGAGGAGATGCCGTCGGCGGAGAATACCGCCAGGGCAGCGGGAATTCCCAACCGCTCCCGGTGCTGCTGGTCTGTGCGCTTGGGGCGACCATAGACGAAGCGGTGCACGCGGGTGAGCAGTTGGCGTGACGGGGCAGGCATGTTGGGTCCTCCTAGTTAGAATTAATCCTGTAAACAAGCAAAAGGAGCCCCGTCAGGGGCTCCCGCAAGGCTACGGGCGGCTCCGGACGCGAGGCCTACGGGGTTAGCTGACGGGTTCGGGCTGCGTCTGCCCTAGTGGCTCGGCCCAGACGGGCGCGAGCCCCATTCACCCCGGAAACGGTTCCCCCGTCTCCCAACGCCCGCCAATCCGGTAACTGACGGTGACATACGGGAGTTCGGCACATACACAAATCGAAGTCTATCCCAGAGCTCAGCGCCCTGGCAACTGCTGAAAATCGCCCTCCTTACGGCAGGGATGCCGATGGCGATGCGAAAGGGAGAGGCCGACCCTCCGGGCGAAGGCGAGCTTCGTGGAGGTCGGCCGGGCTTGGCGGCGCGCAGTTTACGGCAAGGGCGTTCAATCGACTGTCCTGGGCGTTCAATCGTCGGCTGGAGCCGGCACGTGCATGATCACGCCGTCTTCGGCGTCGCGCATGTTGACGTAAAAAGGGATCACCGTGACCAGGACGCCTTCGGTGAATCGCATCTCGCGGATGATCATATCGGCGGTGCCGTTATGGAGATAGCTGTCAAAGGGTTCGTTGGTGACGATGATCGGCACGAGCAGGTTGATCAGCGCGCCGGGGTTCTCGTCCTGCATCTTGGCCAGGAAGCGTTGCAGAGGCCCCACCACGGTGCGGTAAGGCGAATCCACCACCGTGAGCTGCGTACCGCCGTGGCGCTTCACGTCCCACTTCCGCTTGATACGTTCCCCCTCGTCGGGGTCGACGGCCACGTAGACGGCGGTGATGTCCTTGGAGATGCGTCGCGCCACCTTCATGGAGTGGTCGATGACCGGGCTGAGACCGCCGATGGTGAGGACCACCTTGACCTGGCTGGCGTCGTCCACAGTCATGTGTTCGTCCAGCAGGCTCTCCACCCGGGACCGAAAGCGCTTGTAGTACTCGTGGACGTGCCGGAAGTAGGCGATGAGCAGCGGGATGACGATGGTCACGATCCAGGCGCCGTGCAGGAATTTGGCAATAGCGATGACCACCAGGACAACGCCGCTGAGGAAGGCGCCCAGGCCGTTGATGAAGACCGGCCAGTGGCGGAGTTTACCGGTTTTCTTGGACTCGCGGAACCAGTGGACGACCATGCCGGACTGGGAGAGCGTAAAGGCGAGGAAGACGCCGACGGCGTACAGCGGGATCAGCAGATGGGTGCTGCCACGGAAGATGACCACCAGGACGCTGGAAAGCAGGGCGAGCAGGATGATGCCGCCGTTGAACACCAGGGTATCGCCCCGGTTGCTCAGGCGCCTCGGCAGAAAGCCGTCTCGGGAGATGAAGCTGATGAGCCGTGGGAAGTCGGCATAGGCCGTGTTCGCAGCCAGCAGCAGGATGGCCATGGTGGTGATTTGCACCAGGTAGTAAAGAACGCCCCCGCCGAAAACCTCACGGGCGATCTGGCTTAGGACCGTCTCCTGCTCGCTGGGGATGGCATGGAAGCCGAACGCCAGCAGGGTGATGCCGCCGAACATGGTGTAGAGGATGGTTCGCTCCAGGCTCATGGTCTTGATGGCGTTGGCGGCCTCCGGGGCCTTGAAGGCCTGCACGCCGTTGGAGATGGCCTCGATGCCCGTGAGGGCCGTACAGCCCGAGGCGAAGGCCCGGAGCAGCATGAACAGCGTGACGTCGGTGGTGACCTGGCGGAAAGACGGGTCGGCCAGGCCAAAGCCGGCGAGGGGGCTGACCGGCGGGCTCCACAGGCCGTGCGCCGCTTTCCAGATGCCCACGCCGACCATCAGGAAGACCGAGACGATGAAGCCGTAGGTCGGCACGGAGAAGACCGCGCCGGACTCGCGCACGCCCCTCAGGTTGACCCAGGCGATGAGCCAGACCGCCGCCAGGGTCAGGGTCACCTCGTGCCCCTGAAGCCGCGGGAAGGCGGAGGTAATAGCCGCGATGCCGGACGACGCCGACACCGCCACGGTCAGGATGTAGTCGACCAGGAGCGCCGCGCCGGCCGTGAGGCCCGCCGTGGTTCCCAGGTTGTCCTTGGAGACGATATAGGAGCCGCCGCCGCTGGGATAGGCGTGGATGGTCTGGTTGTAGGACGCGGCCACGATGAGCACCAGCAGAATGATGCCCACGCCGATGGGCAGCGAATAGGCGGCCGCGGCCGTGCCGGCGGCGATGAGAACCCAGAGAATCTCCTCGGTGGCGTAGGCCACGGAGGAGATGCCGTCGGCGGAGAATACCGCCAGGGCGGCGGCAATGCTCAGCCGTTCGCGCGCCTGCTGGTC
>CALMNP010000473.1 GCA_937868875.1 uncultured Bacillota bacterium
TTGGGCAGGCCCCAAAGGCTCCGGGACGGAGGGCCAGCAGGGCCAGGAGCAGTGTGCTCAGGTCGACGCCGCTGGTGGTTCTGACACCGTTCATAGGGACAATCCCTCCTTGCTCGTGATGCATTACATAATAAGTTGACCGAGTAAGAGTGTGCATGCAGTCGGGCAAACTATATAGCAGAAGGAGGTGGCGATCTGAACGACGGGGAACTTGCGGCCCGCGTGAAGCAGGCCCTGCTGCGGCGAACGGAGTCGTCGGGTCTGGACGTTCACGTGGAGTGCCAGGATGGGGTCATTCAGCTGTCCGGCATTGTGGACGTGCTGGCCGACCGGCAGCAGGCGGAGGCCATCGCCCGCGACGTGCCGGGGGTCCGCAGCATCGAGAACGGCATAACGGTAGCCATGGACGGTCCTATGACCGATGAGCACATCCGCGAGGAGGTCAACCGCCGCCTGGCCCGTACGGGCCTGGGCGCAGAGGTGGACGGAGGGCGCGTCACCCTGATGGGGCGCGTCGACAACCTGGCCGAGGCGCGCCAGGCCTATCGTATTGCATCCGGCACGCGGGGTGTGCGCGACGTCCGCTCCGAGGTGCGCCTGGAGTCGGCCGCCCCCGACGATGTGGCGGTCAACAACGCCGTGGAGGAGGTCCTGCGCGAGGCCGGTCTGGACGCAGTCCACATCGACACGACGGTACGCGACAACAGGGTGACTCTCAGCGGTTGGGTGGACCGCGCGGAGGAACGGCGGGAGGCGGAGGACGCCGTCAGCGAGGTGGACGGTGTGCGGGCGATCAACAACGAGCTGGGCCTGCGCCAGTCGGCGGAGGAGGTGTGACCATGAGCCACGACGACCTGCCTCCCAGCGTTCGACATCAGGTAGAGCGCCAGGAGATCGCCGAGTTGAAGAACCCCACGGAAGTGGAGAAGCACGAACACAGTCTGCGTGCCACCGCCCACCGGCGGCACGTGGAGACGACCTACATGCAGGCGCAGCAGCACGTAGAAGGGCGCGAGTAGGCTTCGGTTCAAGGACCCCCGGCCGCGGTAACAGCCGGGGGTTCATGCTTTCTGGCGTCATTGCCCAGCCGCCTCGGGCCGTGGTAGACTGGGTCTACTCGCGGCGGCCGCCGCGAGCAGACAAGAACGAGCCTGGGGGTGGGGGGACGCCGTGTATCGCGGCCATTTGTTCTTCGACTGGGACGACACCGTCGCCCTGAATATCCACCTCTTCCGCGAGGCCGACCAGCGCAACGGACACTACCTGGGGGGGCTGTTCGGCCGCCCGGTGGAAGAAATCCTGCTGGCCGCATCCGAGTTTGACCTGAAGGTGAGCAGGCGGGTGGGGCTGGGACGGGACAGCTACCCGTCCGCCTGGGTGGCTTGCTACGAGCATTTTTGCGACCGGGCCGGCCGGCGCCCGCGCCAGGATGAGCGTGAACGCGTCCGGGCCATCGCCAACTGGCCGTACGAGCAGCGCCAGCCCCTGGTGGACGGCGCTGCGGAGACCCTCGACCTGCTGCGGCAGGAAGGACATGAACTGATTGTCTGGACCGCGGGGGACGGAGAGGTACAGCAGCGCAAGGTGGAGGAGTCGGGCCTGGCCGACCGGTTTCACGAGGTCAGAGTGGTGCCAAAGAAGGATTCCGCCGGACTGCGTCGCCTGATGGGCGCACGCGACAGGGCACGCTGCGTGGTGGTGGGCAACTCCGCCGCCTCGGACGTCCGGCCCGCCCTGGAACTGGGCCTCCTGGCCCTGCACATTCCCGCCGACACCTGGGCCTTCGACGAAGCGCAGATCAACGTCGATCACCCGCTCTACGTGCGCCTGGAGTCCATCCGCATGGTGCCGGCCACGCTCAAGGCCCGCCTGTCTCTGGCCGGCTGAGGCCGCGCCGAGGGCGGTTCCGACCTGGTAGGGAAACGCTGAGAAGGCGCGCCGCAACTCAATCTGCGGCGCGCCTTTCGCTGCCCCGGCGGGGCCCGCCGGACAGCGCCGACCCCGGGCAAAGCCCGTTGTGGCGGGATTTTCTAGGCCAAGAAAAATATAGAAAAGGAGGGAGCGGGCGACAGGAATTTGACCCCTAGCGTCGAAACCAATTCCTTTGAGGAGAATTTTGTCAGAAGGACACGAAGGGGGTCTGAGGGTGAGCGGCCAGATCTTTGATTCTCGGACCTTTGCGGCCCTGGAACGGAGCCTGGACGCCGCCTCGCTGCGGCAGCAGGTCATCTCCAACAACCTGGCCAACGCCAACACGCCCGGCTACAAGGCCTCCCACGTGGTGTTCGAAAGCTTGCTGCAGCAGGCCCTGGACGGCACAAACCCGGCGACGCCGCGGCTCCTGCCCGTGGCCACCAACGCCAGGCACTTCGGCGTCTCGGCGGCTGCGGCCTCGAGCCTGCAGACAGCGGACCCGGCCCTGGCGGTTCGGCCCCAGGTCGTGCGGGAGACCGGCACAGCGGGGCGCAATGACGGCAATAACGTCGACGTGGAACGAGAGATTACGGACCTGACCGAGAACTCGCTGGTCTACGGCGCTCTGGTGTCTCAGGTCAACACGCGCTTTCAGTGGCTCCGTACCGCCATCTTCGAGGGGAGACGGTAAGCGATGGGCCTCTTCCGAGCCTTTGAAATCAGCGCCTCCGGCCTGACGGCCGAGCGGCTGCGCCAGGACGTCATCAGCAACAACCTGGCCAATGCCAATAGCACGCGGGCCGTACTGGGCCCGGACGGCAGGTGGCAGCCCTACCGGCGGCAGGTGGCCGTGTTCGAGGAGCGCCTGCCATCGTTCGACAGTTACCTGGCCTCTGCCGGCCAGGGCCCGGACCGCGTTGAAGCGACCGGCCAAGGGGTCCGCGTCGCCGGCGTCTGGGACGACCCCACACCCTTCCGCTCCCGTTACGACCCGGGCAATCCTGATGCGGACGCCAACGGCTACGTGCAGATGCCCAACGTCAACCCGGTGACGGAGATGGTGGACCTCATCACCGCCACCCGCGCCTACGAGGCCAACGTCAATGCTATCAACGCCACGCGCAGCATGGCTCTGAAGGCCCTGGAGATCGGCCGTTAGGGACGGCGTCGGCCGGCAGGACAGCCGGCTGACGGGAGGAGGCAACCTCATGGATCCTCTCAAGCTGATACCCCTTGGTTCCAGGATCGGGCCTCTGCCGCCTCTGGGCGGCGCGGCGCCGGCGGCTAAGACCGGCGGGCCGGAGGCGGCCGGGGCGGAGAGCGGCCCCACGTTCGCCCAGGTGCTGCAGAATACGCTCAGCCAGGTTGCTCAGTTGCAGACCACCGCCGACCAGGCGGCGCAGCAGGTGGCCACGGGGCAGGCACAGGACCTGCACACGGCCAT
>CALMNP010000474.1 GCA_937868875.1 uncultured Bacillota bacterium
GGTTGCCGTGGACGATATCGAAAATCTCTGGCAGGGCGTACCAGGACGACTGGATGACGTCGTCCAAGAAGCGCACCATCACGCGGGAATCGGCCGCCAGGCGTTTCAGGTCGAAGACCTTCCTGCCGTCCTGGCCGGGGACCACATACTTGGCGACGTTAATGGAGCCCAGGTTGCAGGCCTCAAACGGCAGGAGAGGCTGCTCGCCGCAATTGTGGCACACCATGCCATTGGCGATAAGTGAGTGAGTCAGGGGCTCCTGAATGTCATAGACGTCCACCGTCTCGGCCGGCGTAACGCTGATAACCTTGGAAACGTACTTCGTGTTCTTACGGGACTTCCTGGCGATAGCGTCGAGCTTCTCTTTCTTGGCCGGGTGAAGGCCAATCCCCACTTCCTGCGCGAAGTGAAGAACGCTGTCGCCGCTGATGATCAGTTCATAGTAGCCCCGAGATTCGTATTCCCGCAGCTCGCCCGCCTCGGTGCGGTACGCAAAACCGGTAACCCCTTGCTTACCGCGGTAGTAGATGCGCGAGTAAATACCGAGGTTAAGCAGCAGCATCTGCGCGTCCTTCAGTAGGCCTTCAGAAGCCGAGGTGAGGCGGACGTCGCGGTGGCTCTCGTCGATGTAATTCACGGTTCCATCGGCGGCAAACAGCGCTGCCAGGAAGGCGGCCACGGTCGGGCGGGACGCCGTCAGGATGGATGCCGGAATGCGCTTCTCGTGAGCCCGAACCGGCCTGACACCCAGCTCCTTGAGCCGCTGCACGAAGGCCTTCCGCTTGAAGAAGACGTTGTAGGTTCCGTTATCGCGGAGATGTGCCTTGCGCACGCCGCCGCCGTGAGAGGCGGCAATCTCCTGGAACAGCGGGATGAGGTGCTCGTCATCGTGGCCGAACACGAGCCCCACGTGAGAGCCGTCAGAGGCCATCCAGCCGTCGCCGGTCAGCCAGCCCAGCAGAGTCCCAAGTTCCGCCCCGATCGTGTCCGTCTCGGCGAACGAGCCGGACCCAGACTGAACCAGAACCTCGTCACCTGTTTGGAGGTTCTCCGCCTCTCTCCACCCCTGGGTGGTGAGGATGCGGTGATCCGGCGTTACCTTGATGAACTGCCCATTTGACAGCCGCACTTCCACTGTGGGCTTGGTGCCGGTAGGAATGACGCGGGCGCGCCGCATCGTGACGCCGGGAACGGCATAAGAGCGGCGGTTAACCACCTTGGCCTCATTCCAGACGCGATCGTCCGTGGCAATCCAGACCCAGCCGTCCGCAGACTGCTGATAGAGGTCCTCGATTCGCTCCAGGCCGTGTTCGGTAGCGATGAGCGTGTCAGGGTGGAAGCAGGGGTTGGTGCACTCCAGGCGGCCGATATGGGGCGTCGGGTTGTCCCGCTCCAGTCGGTCGACGAAGACCACCCCGGGGTCGCCGGTCTCCCAGGCGCCGCCCACCAGCTTATCCCAGATCTCGCGGCTGTTGAGCGTCCCCAGGGAGCGGCCGTCCGGATCCTGGTTGGTTCCGGTCTTGGGGTGAATGAGCTCATAGTCCTCGCCGGTCTTCAGCTTCTCCATGAAGCTGTCCGGCACCAGAACGGAGATGTTGAAGTTGGTGAGGGCCTGCGTGCGATTGCCGTGGCGCTTGCTCTCGATGAACTCGAGGATGTCCGGGTGGTCGATACGGAGCATGCCCATGTTAGCGCCACGACGGGTGTTGTGACTGACGAAGCCGTTGGCGACGTAGGTGTTGTTGGCCGGCACCGACAGGTCGAGGGTAAGAGACTCTGCCTCTTCAATGGTCTCGATCTGGTCGTAGAACTGGTCGTTCGTCAGGAACTGCGCCAGGGGGCTGGTGCGAATCTCCTCATGCCTTTCCGCCAGGGCGGTAAGCCGGGACCGGGTCAGGTTCCGGGGTGCCGCGACGCCGGGCAGATAATGCTGGATATCCCTGTAGAGTCCGCGGTTGGCGCCACGGGATCCGCGCATCGGGCCTGATCCGCGGCCTGGCCCCACGTAGACCTCGGCCAGGACCCTCTCCTGGTTGGGAATGACATCATTGAACTCCCAGGCCTTCTGAAGGTGGCCAGCAAGGATGGCGTTCCGCTTTGCATCGATGAAGCCGATCTGCTGGGCGAAGGACTCGATGCCGGCGCGGGTGCTGACACGCAACCGATGGAGCGGCTTGCTGCCAAAAGCACCATCCCTGTTCGTGACGACCGAGACGCCGCTGGGGATGCCGATGGCCAACAGCAACTGCTGTACCCCATCCACCAGTTCGGCGGACACGGAGGACAGAGAGGGGTAACCGTCCTTTGAGACGGTACCATCAGCGGTGAAGAGGCCGCGCAAGAAGCCGCGGGCCATGGCTGCACCCTTGCGGAAGACGAGGTCAGGCACCTGGGCCGTCTCGGCGGATGCCTTTTGAACCCCCAATTGGTGCAGCCAGGATACCAGGGTGGTGGCATTCAAGAAGAAGTTGGTGCTGCCGTCGTTCTCCTTCTTCTCCCGCAGCGGGGTGATGCCGAAAAGTCTGCGGCTGGTCTGGATGACCCATTCCGCCACGTCCGGCTGCTTGTCGGCCACCGTCAGGATGAGCCGCCCGGTGGTTGCACCGGCGTTGTACTGGTTGAAAGCGCCGTCGCCGATCACGTACCCGATGAACTCGCCCAGCTGTTCTGAAGCCTGCCCCGGCAGCGTTACGGGAGTGGCGTTGAAGTGCGGCTCCTTGGCCAGTTGCGGCAGGCTAAGGTCAGCCGGCTCCATCAGGTGCCCCTTCTGCAGCACCGCCCAGTCCCCGGGTTTCAGGTCCGCCAGGTGGCGCCAGACGTAATGGCCCTCATCATCCATAACGCGGATGCGGTGCTCCAGCGTGGCGGTGAGGTGATACCCGCTCTTCGTCCGGATACGCCGGACCTTGGCCACACCATGGTTGTAGAACTCATCCGATGCCCGCGGGCCGTCGTCAGTGGAAACCACAAGCGGTTCTGCGTGGGTGTGCCAGGAGTCAGCCTGGGCATCCGCAGGACCAAGCTCGCGAATCGGCACGATACCGCGGTTGGTGCTGACGAGCGTTTCTGGCACCACGCAGCCGCCCTGCTTTACGCTCTCGGTGGCGGCCCCGATGACGTTCATGAAGCTGACCGGCCCGGAGCTTACCCCGCCAGTGGAGCCCACCCGGGCGCCCTTCGGGCGCAGGTAGCTGAAGTTGAAGCCGGTGTTGTGGATGGAGATGAATTCACCACCGGAGGCCACGTAGGTGGAGTGTCCTTCGACAGTAAAGTCATAGAGGTCAGCCTTTTCCTCCGGGATGCGAACATCCGTCACGACAGTGGCGTTATCCGCAATGGACTCCAGCAGGTCCAGGGTCGAGCTATCCCCGCGTGTCCGCCGCAGCGCAGCCACTAGATGCCGTAGGTTGTGGCGACCGATGCCGCGGCCTTCCTTGAAGTTGGCCAGCCAGAAGCTCTCGCCGCCCACGCTGACAGCCTCGCTGTGAATGGCCGTGGAGACGGTAGGTACGCCTGCCGCCTCGAGCCAAGGAGCAAGCTCCTCAAACGGAAGCGGGATGCGGTCATACGTCGAGAAGTCGCGAGCAGCGTCAATCTGCTCCAGGCGCTCCTTCTTGACACCATCGGTCAGCTCCGACAGGAGGAAGGAGCGAAGGGCGTCGATCTTATCCAGCGAGGACAGGGTGACCTGATAGACCGGCACCTTGCCCTTCCCGTGCGGAGCACGCTCGCGCCACGCGGGTTCAAAACCCAGGAGATCCGAGAGGTGGTAAACGCCCCGGGTGAGGGCTTCCTCAGCCATCGTCACGGAGACGCGACCCCGCGTGTCAACCGTGCCATCCGAATCCACCAGGCCGGCCAGGTAAGCCCGAATGACCGTGAGCGGTGACTTGTAGATGTAATCCGGGACAGT
>CALMNP010000475.1 GCA_937868875.1 uncultured Bacillota bacterium
AGATGGCCGCTTCAGAGCCCTACACGGTTCCGTCCGCCATGCGTCCCGGCGGCCAGCCGGGCCAGGTAGGCACCGGCGTAACGCAGCTGCAGATCAAACGCTTTCACGACGACTTCCTCGACCTGCAGTACCGCAATGAAAACTCCTCTTACGGCTACTGGGACCACCAGGGCTCGGTGCTGCATCAGGTCGAAGGTATTTTCACGGAGCCCTCCGATGCCGGCATCCGATCGGTCCTGGACAAATTCTGGGAGTCCCTGCAGGGGTTGACCAACGACCCCAGCAGTTTCGCCGCCCGTTCCCTGGTCCGTCAGGCCGGCGTGGCCGTGGCCGACGCCTTCAACCACACCTACCGGCAGCTGGTCGACCTGAGGACCAACCTGCAATCGGACGCCCAGACCAAGGTGCAAGAGATCAACGTAATGGCCGATGAAATCGCCTCGCTGAACGTACAGATCAGTCAGGCCAAGGCTGTGGGCGACAACCCCAACGACCTCATGGACAAGCGGGACCACATGCTGGACAACTTGAGTCAGGTTGTGGGCGTAAAGTCCACGGTGACCAAGGAAGGACAGATGTCCGTCTATCTCGGTGGCGTGCCGCTGGTAGAGGGCTTTACCAGTCACACGCTGTCCCTGACCGACCAGATTGGGGCTCCCGTCATGTGGGACCACATCAACCAGCCAGCCGTCATTGCCTCGGGCGCCCTCGACTCCATCATCACACTTCGTGACCAGACCATCCCCCAGTACCTCGACCAGCTGGATTCCATCGCCTACAACATGGCCACGGCCTTTAACGCTATCCATACGGCCGGTTACGACGCCAACGGCGCCGCCGGCATCCCTTTCTTCCAAGGGGTCACCACGGTCACCGGAGCGGCAGGCAGCCTGACGGTCAACTCGGCCATCGTGGGTGACCCGGTGAACGGTGTCAGCCTGATCGCCGCCGCCCAGAGCCTCAACGCCGACGGCACCCCCCGTCCGGACGACGGCCGGAACGCACAGGCCCTGTCGGACGCCATCAGGTCAGGACCCTATCAGGACCAGTTCCGTGCCCTGATCTCCAGTCTCGGTGTGGCGGGACAGGAAGCCGACCGCATGGGGGATAACCAGCAGGTGCTACTCAGGGCCATCGAAAACCAAAGGGACGCCGTATCGGGCGTCTCGCTGGATGAAGAAATGGCCCAGATGATCAAGTTCCAGCAGGGCTATGCGGCCGCCGCCCGGATGATTACGGCGGTGGACGAGATGCTCGACACCATCATCAACCGCCTCGGCGTAGTGGGAAGGTAGGTGAGCAGCCATGCGCGTCACCAGTAACTCCGTAGTCCGCGACCTGGTTGCCAACCTGCAGCAGACCTACCGCCGCATGGACGTGCTTCAGTCCCAGCTGGCGACAGGGGCCCGGGTACAGCGTCCTTCCGACGACCCCACAGCCACCCGCGAGTCCATGAACCTGCGTTCGGTCCTGACCGCCAACGATCGCTATCAGCGCAACGCGGACGACGGCCTCGCCTGGAGCCAGGCCACCGACGCCGCGTTCGACCAGCTCAGTCAGATTCTGCTGCGCGCCAAGGAACTGTCTCTTTCTGCGGCCAACAGTCCTTTGCCTGACCAGTCTCGTCAGGCCATCTACGATGAGGCCCGCGAACTCCTCAATCAAGCCATCCAGGTTGGCAATTCCTCTCACGGTACGCGCTTCATTTTCAACGGGTTCAACGCATCCAGCCCCAATAAGCCTTTCAGCCTGAGCACCGGCACCGACCCCATAACCGGCGCCGCGGTGACCACGGTGAACGGGCCCAGCGATGCGGGCCAGTACCTCACGCGCGAGGTCGCAGACGGAGTCAGGGTCGACGTCAGCACGCCCGGCAGCTCCCTGCAGCCGGTCATCCAGAAACTCGCGGACATGGTCGACGTGCTAGGTCGCGTCGCCACCAGCCCCACGACCAATCCGCCCCCTCCGGCGCCACAGTATGGTGCGGACCTGGCGAGCCTGTCCAGCACGTTCCCGGCGGCACTCGAGACGTCGCTGGATCAGGTCCTCTCGCTTCGGGCCGACAACGGCGCGCGGATGAGCCGCCTGGAGACCACGCAGTCCCAGCTTTTGGCCTCGCAGGTCAACCTCGAGGGGCTGTTGTCAAAGACGGAAGATACGGATGTGGTTCAGGCCGTCATGGATCTGCAGATGGCCCAGACAGCTCACCAGACCACCCTGGCGGTCGGGGCCCGAATCATACCGCAGACGCTGGTTGACTTCCTTCGCTAACCACGGCGTCCGCCCCGCACAGGGCGGACGCTTCTTTACATCAGGGAGGCAATCCCTTGGTCACATTAGAGAATGAGCGTTTCGGAACCGTGCAAATCCCAGACGAGGCCGTCATCCGCTTCGAGGACGGCCTCTATGGGTTTGAGGACTGCCACCAGTTCGCACTGCTCCCCGTGGAGGCCGGCAACCCCCGCCTTCAGTGGCTCCAGAGCCTGGACGATCCGGCTCTGGCCTGGCTTATCCTGGACCCGTCCCTCATCCGCCCCGACTACGCCCCCGTCGTGGACGCACAGGACCTGCAGGGGATCGGCCTCGGCGGCCTGGAAGAGGGAATTGTCATGGTCATCTGCGTTCTGGCGGCCAATCTCCAGGACGTCACGGCCAACCTCCAGGCGCCGCTAGTGTTCAACCCCGCGGCCCGTCAGGGCAGACAGGTGATTCTCCTGGATCCCTCTCTGCCGGTCAGGCAGCCCGTACTTGCGGCCTCCGCCGGATAACCGGAGATTGGAAAGGAGAGCCGCATGCTGGTACTGACTCGTCGCGTCGAGGAGAGCATCCTGATCGGCGATGGCATCGAAATCAAGATCGTTCAAGTTCGCGGCGCTGGTGACCAGGCCATGGTCCGAATCGGTATCACCGCTCCTCCGGACATTCGCGTTCTTCGGAAGGAGGTTCTGGACGAGGTCCGTCGGGAGAACCGGACGGCCGCCGCCGCCATTGCAACCCTGCCGACCGTGGACCTGACGGGCTTTCTCCAGCACCTGCAGCAGCGCCCGACTAAGAAAATAGACAAAAATGGGCAAAAGAAGGAGCCCTGAGGAGAGAAAGCCCCGCGTATCGGGGTTTTCTTTCATTTATGGCGCCTGGAACGGCTAACCAAAGACTCGAAGTCTGTCGATAGTAAGGGTGCAGGGGAGCCCCTGCCGGTGGCAAGACGCCGCCGCCCGCCCCCGCGGAACCGCGGCCGCGGGGTGGGGCAAGTCCCAAATCAAGGAGGATGTAACCGTGAGAATCAACAACAACATCGCCGCCCTGAACGCGTGGCGAAACCTGACCTCCACCGACATGGCGGTCAGCAAGTCCCTGGAGCGCCTGTCCTCGGGCTTCCGGATCAACCGGGCTTCGGACGACGCCGCCGGTCTAGCCATTTCGGAGAAGATGCGCGGCCAGGTCAAGGGCCTGAACCAGGCCATCAAGAACTCCCAGGACGGCATCTCCCTGATCCAGACCGCTGAGGGTGCCCTGAGCGAGTCTCACAGCATTCTGCAGCGTATGCGCGAACTGGCTGTTCAGTCCTCGAACGACACCCTGACCAACGCCGACCGCGCCCAGCTCCAGGCCGAAGTCGACCAGTTGGCCAAGGAAGTGACCCGCGTCACCAACACCACCGAGTTCAACACCAAGAACC